>CBAAAD010000285.1:0-4646 GCA_964658785.1 uncultured Methylobacterium sp. | reverse complement strand
CGTGACCGACTTGCCTTCGGCGATGCGCGTATCGGTATTGGCCAGACCCTGCTCCACCAGCGAACGCAGCGCCTGATCGCCGCGCTTGAGCGCGCGCGCGGTGGCCGGAAACAGAAACTTCAGCAGGCCGCACTTTTCCAGCATGCGGAAGCTTTTCAGCCCCTGCCCGCCGAGAAACATCTTCAGCGATTCGTCGAACAAACGCGCCGGCGCCGCCTCGGCCAACAACGGACCCAGCGTATCGAAAGGCGCCATCGCCGCCGTGTCGATCTGCATGTCGAGCTTGGCCGCCAGTCGTGCGGCGCGCAGCATGCGCACGGGATCTTCGCGGTAGCGGGTGACCGGATCGCCGATCAGTCGCAGCACGCGGTCCTCAAGATCCCTGCTGCCGTCGACGTAGTCGCGCACCGAAAAATCGCTGATGTCGTAGTACATCGCGTTGACGCGGAAGTCGCGGCGGATGGCATCTTCTTCGATCGTGCCCCAGATGTTGTCCCGCACGATGCGTCCGTCGACGATATGCCGGTCACCTTCGCCACCTTCTTCACCCAGCCCGCGAAACGTCGCTACTTCGATAATCTCCGGCCCGAACACCACATGCGCCAGGCGAAAGCGCCGGCCGATCAGGCGGCAGTTGCGGAAGAGCCGCTTGACCTCATCCGGCGTGGCGCTGGTGGCGACATCGAAGTCCTTCGGATGCAGCCCCAGCAGCAGGTCGCGCACCGCACCACCGACCAGATACGCGGTGTAGCCCGCTTCGTTCAAACGATACAGAACGCGCAGAGCGGCCTTGCTGATGTTCTTGCGGGAGATGATGTGCTGGTCGCGCGGAATGATCCGCAGCGTCGGCGTGATGTCGGTGTCAGTCCCTGGTTCGAGGTTCAAGCTGTAGGAATCCTTGCAGGACGATTGGCCCGTGGGTTCAAAGTTGGATGCGCGACTCTATCGATAACCATGCGTGTGAATCGATGAAGTCGATGCGGCCGGCGTTGCCAAATACCTTTGTATATCCAGCATTGCCGGGCGAAACAATTCCGTTATACTAGCGCGCCTCACAGCATAACGCTCCCTTCGTCTAGTGGCCTAGGACACTGCCCTCTCAAGGCGGGAACACGAGTTCGAGTCTCGTAGGGAGCACCATGCGTTTTTGCGATCGTCCATGATCGCCGTCTATGCCTTGACCGGCAGCTTGCAGCTCTCGCCGGAACGTGGGGATCAGAAGCGGCCATCCATGGCCGCACTCTTCACAAAAGCAGCTTTATCTGGCGGGTAACTCATGACCTTTGTTGTCATCGACAACTGCATCAAGTGCAAATACACCGACTGCGTCGAAGTCTGCCCGGTCGATGCGTTCCACGAAGGCCCCAATTTTCTGGTCATCGATCCCGACGAGTGCATCGACTGCACGTTGTGCGAGCCGGAATGCCCGATCAATGCGATCTACCCGGAAGACGACGTACCGGCCGGACAGGAGTCGTTTGTTGCGCTGAACGCCGAACTGGCCAAGGGCTGGCCGGTGATCACCGAGCGCAAGGATGCTCCGGCTGACGCGAAGGACTGGGAAAACAAAACCGGCAAGCTCGACCTGCTGCAGCGTTGATTTTCTGCGCATCGCGCGAAAAAAAGCCGCCTTTGAAGGGCGGCTTTTTTGTTGCCATCCTGCACCATGACGATGCAGGTGAATCGACAGATTACTTGTCTTTCTTCTTCTTGCCCAGTTTGGTCCGCAGCGCATCGACCACCTTGATCACGGCCGGCGCATCACCCTGTGCGCGCACTTCGCTGGCATCCGTACCGCTGCTGTCGATCATGATCTGCACCGGATGGGCGGCCGATCCGGAAGCATCCGCAGGCACCGGCGCGCTCTTCTTGAACATGCCGAAGAAGCCCTTCTTTTTCTGCTGAATCACCGAACTGGGCACGCTGACCGTGTAGGTGCGCGCGGCGTCGTCGTGCGCCGTTACCTGACCGAGGCTGCCGTCGCCCAGCTGCGCGCCAACGGCCTTGTAGGCATCATCGACGTTGCTGGCCATCACAAACCCGTCCGTAATCGCACCGGCCGAACCACCGTTGACGCTGGCCGTCGCACCGTTGGACGTGGGCTGATTGGCACCCGGTGGAGGAATGACGAGTGCCGCCGTGGTCGTGGGGCGATCAAGCTGCGGCGGGATCTCCAGCGGCGACTCCTGCTGGGCGGTGTCCCACGCCTTGTGCGAGCGGAACATGCCGCAGCCGGATAGCAACAAGCCACTGAGGGCCAGAAGCGGCAGGGCCACGAGGAGTGGAGTTTTCTTCATGTAATCAGATTCCGTAATAAAGTTCAGACAGCCGTCAAGCAGCAGCAGTCGCCAAGGATGCCAGACTGGACAGCGCTTGGTGCAATCGGGCGCGATCCGGACCGTCGTTCAATTCAACCAGAGGTAACCTTGGCACCGCCAAGCCCAGCCCCAACACCGGCAATCCAGCTTTGACCGCAATCGGATTGGGCGCACAGTCCAAAGCCTGCAGCAGCGGCTCCAGCGACGCATGCCAGCGTGCCGTCTCCGCCGTGTCGCCAGCGATGGCGGCATCGCAAAGTGCGCGAAAAGCGTGCGGCACAAGATTGACCACCACTGAAATCGTACCGGCCGCTCCCGCCAGCATCGCTTCGCCAGCCGAACCGTCGTCGCCGGAGAGATAGACGAAATCCGGGCCGACAAGTTCCGCGAGGGCGGAAATGCGCTCGCGATCGCCGCGCGCCTCCTTGATGCCGATGATGGCCGGATGATCGCGCAGGCTCGCCACCGCCTCCGGCAGCAGGTCGGTGCCGGTGCGGCTGGGCACGTTGTACATCAGCACCGGCAGCTCGCCGTGATCGGCGACGTCAAGGTAGTGCCGCCGCAGGCCCTCCTGTGTCGGCCGAACGTAGTACGGCACCACTACCAGAGCGGCGTCGACCCCGAAAGATTTGGCCCGACGGGTTAGCGCGATCGTTTTGGCTGTGCCCGCTTCGCCGGTGCCGGCAATCACCGGCACCCGGCCAGCGACACGCTCTACGGCGTAGGCCAGCAGGCGATCGAACTCGTCGTGCTCCAGCATATGCGCTTCGCCGGTCGACCCGGCAACAACCAGCGCCTGCGTGCCGCCGGCGAGTTGATAATCGATTAGCCGACCGAATGCCGGTAGATCAAGCGACCCGTCGGCGCCGAATGGCGTCACCAGTGCGCAAATGCTTCCGCGAATGTTCAAGAATCGATTCCGCTCCAGGTCAGACCGTGCATGTTACTTGCCGCCTCACAAGGCCGGCAAGTAAGCCTGATGGAGTAATCTGCTGTCACCGCGCCGCGCGGGATCACGTCACCAGGTGCATTTTTGAAACCTTCATCCCCTTCTGCGCATGCCAGCAGCGACAACCAGCTGTTGATTCAGGCCCTTACGCCGTCGACCAAATCGCCGCTGCTGGCGCTGGCCAAGCGCATCGCCGACGCCGGCTGCAACCTTTCCGAGTCGCGCGTTTCCAGCATCGGCACCGAGGTTTCGCTGATGCTGCTGGCCAGTGGCGCCTGGGATGCGCTGGCCAAACTGGAAACGGCGCTGACCAAACTGGCCCGCGACGAGAGCCTGCGGCTGGTGCATTACCGCACGGGACCGCGCGAAAACAGCTCGCATCTTCTGCCCTATCTGATCGAAGTGGTGGCCGCTGACCGGCCGGGTATCGTGGTGCGCATCGTGGAATTTTTCAGCCAGCATGGCATCAGCGTCGAGCAGCTCAATTCCACGCGTTACCAGGCGATGCAAACGGGCGCCGAAATGTTCCAGGCCCAGTTCACCATTGGTATCCCATCGGAAATCCACATTGCTGCGCTGCGCGACGACTTTCTTGAGCTGTGCGATGGCATGAACCTGGATGCGATCATGGATCCGGTGAAATTCTGATCGCTGCATGGTCGTTGAGCATCGCGCGATAACGGACGGCTGACAAGGACTGTTATCTGCGGTCATGCACGCGTTAGTCTAGCCCTGAGACTTCAGAGGGGCTTTGCATTGCACCCAGCCGATCGATCCCTACAGGCGACCAACCTTGCGGCAACAGCCGCAACGGTGACGTCGCCACATCAGACTGATGCAGTACGGCCCGAACGCTTTTTTGGTCACGCTCCCTCCGCCATTTTTCCGAACCCCGCCTCTCCCAACCGCATCGACCACGGTGACGCTTCACCGTGCCGGAGTCACCATGCCCGAGCTCGGCAAGAAACTTCCCCCACTGAAAGGCCAGGTCAGCGACGGCAGCGAGCTGAAGCTGGCCAGCTTCAAGGGCCAGTGGGTGGTTGTGTATTTCTATCCCAAGGACAGCACGCCTGGCTGCACCACTGAGGCGAAAGATTTTCGCGATCTGCATGCGGAATTTCGCAAACGCGATGCGGAAATCATCGGCGTGTCGCGAGATTCGGCGAAATCCCACGCCAACTTTTCAGCGAAACAGGAACTGCCGTTTCCGCTGGTATCCGACGGCGACGAAACCTGGTGCCTAGCCTTCGACGTGATTCATGAAAAAGTGCTTTATGGCAAACGGCACATGGGCATCGTGCGCAGCACGTTTCTGATCGACCCCGACGGCAAACTCAGCAAGGAATGGCGCGGCGTGAAGGTGCCTGGCCACGCGCAGG
>CBAAAD010000284.1:0-4658 GCA_964658785.1 uncultured Methylobacterium sp. | reverse complement strand
TCGACCTCTCCGGCAAGATCGCCCTCGTTACCGGCGCCAGCCGCGGCATCGGCGAAGAAATCGTCAAGCTGCTGGCGGCGCAGGGTGCGCACACCATCGTTTCCAGCCGTCGTCAGGCCGACTGCCAGACCGTGGTGGATCAGATAGTCGCCGCCGGCGGTTCGGCCGAGGCGATTGCCTGCCACATCGGTGAGATGGATCAGATCGCGGCGCTTTTCGCGGCCATCGAAGAAAAGCACGGTCGGCTGGATATCCTGGTCAACAACGCCGCGACCAATCCGTATTTCGGCAGCATCCTGGATACCGAGCTGTCGATCTTCGAGAAAACCGTCGACGTGAATATCCGAGGCTATTTCTACATGTGCACCCACGGCGCCAAGCTGATGATCAAGAACGGCGGCGGCTCCATCGTCAACGTCGCCTCGATCAACGGCGTGGTGCCCGGCCACCTGCAGGGCATCTACTCGATCACCAAGGCGGCGGTGATTTCGATGACCAAGGCGTTTGCGGTGGAGTGCGCCGAAGGCGGCGTGCGCTGCAACGCGCTGCTGCCGGGCCTGACCGACACCAAGTTCGCCTCGGTGCTGGTGAAGACGCCGGCGATTCTGAAGGCGGCGATGGCCCACGTGCCGATGAAGCGCGTGGCGCAGCCGTCCGAAATGGCGGGCACCGTGCTGTATCTCTCGTCGGCTGCCGCGTCGTACACGACGGGTGCGATTTTGAATGTCGACGGTGGTTACCTGTCGGTCTGATCCGTTTGGCCGTCCATCTTGCTCAGGAGTTTCCGCATGACCCACGTTTCCGCACACCGCGTCGCCGGCAAGAAAGCGTTTATCACCGGCGCGGCCGGCGGCCTTGGCGCCGCGATGGCCAAGCTGCTGGCGCGTCATGGCGCCAAGGTGTTTCTTACGGACATCGATGAAGCCGCGGTTTACGAAGTGGCCAAAGCCATCAACGCGGAACACGGCGACACCGTGGCCTGGTCGGCGGCGCAGAACGTGCGCGATGAAGAGCGCTGGCAGAGCGCGCTGGCCGAGGCGGACGCGCTACTCGGCGGCATCTCGGTGCTGGTCAACAATGCGGGCATCGGTGCGATCGGCGGGGTGGAGAGCCTGCAGCCGAAAGAGTGGCAGCGCGTGATGGGCGTCAATCTTGACGCGGTCTATCTCGGCTGCAAATACGCGCTGCCGCTGCTGCGCCAGCATCAGCCGGGCTCGATCATCAATATTTCGTCCATGGCTGCGTTCAAGATCGATCCTGACTTCACCGTCTACAACGCCTCGAAAGCGGCAGTGGCGTCGTTGAGCAAGTCCGTCGCGCTGGACTGCGCGCGGCAGAAGATGGACGTGCGCTGCAATTCGATCCACCCGTCGTTTATCCGCACCGGCATCGTCGAGCCGTTCTTTCAGCAGCTCGGCGAAGAAGAGGCGATGAAAAAACTCACCCGCGGCGTACCGATGCGACGGCTGGGTGAGGTCGACGATGTGGCCTATGCCGTGCTGTATCTCGCCTCCGACGAGAGCCGCTACATCACCGCGGCCGAGTTTCGCATCGACGGCGGCGCCTCGGCCGTTTGACGCGTCGAGTCAACGCTCACCCACTTTCATAGGAAATCATCATGTCCACGATCAACCGCCAGCTGCGCCTGAAAACCCGTCCCGAGGGGCTCGTGCAGCGCGACAATTTCGATCTCGTCGAGCAGCCGCTCGAGGAGCTGAAAGACGGCGAGGTGCTGGTGCGCACGCTGTACATTTCGATGGACCCGACCAACCGCGTGTGGATGCGTGACATTCCGCAGTACATGCCGCCGGTGGCCATCGGCGAGGTGATGCGCGGCTTCGGCCTGGGCCGCGTGGTGAAATCGCGCTCCTCGCGCTATAGCGAAGGCGACCTCGTGCAGGGCCTGCTCGGCTGGCAGGACTATCTGGTTTTCCACGATAGCGCCAAGGGCTACGTGCGCCTGCCTGCCGACCCCGGCATTCCGCTCCCGACCTTGCTGGGCGCCTGTGGCATGAGCGGCGTGACTGCGTATTACGGCATGACCGATATCGCACCAGTCAAAGCCGGCGAGACGCTGGTGGTATCCGCAGCGGCCGGTTCGGTCGGCTCGATTGCGGGGCAGATAGGCAAGATCATGGGCGCGCGCGTGGTCGGTATTGCCGGCGGCGCGGAGAAGTGCCGCCATATCGTCGATGAACTGGGCTTCGATGCCGCGGTCGACTACAAATCGGAGAACTGGAAGCAGGCGCTGAAAGAGGCGACGCCCGACGGTATCCACGTGAACTTCGAAAACGTCGGCGGCGACATCATGGCGGCGGTCATGTCGCGCATGGTTATCGGCGGTCGTGTCGCGCTGTGCGGGCTGATCTCCGGCTACAACGGCGACGGCCGCGCCAGCGACAACTACAGCGTGATCATCATGAAGCGACTTGTCGTCAGCGGTTTCCTGGTGCTCGACTACACCAAGACCAAGGAAGCCGTGCACGCGCTGGCCGGCTGGATCGGCGAAGGCAAACTCAAGGCCGAGGAAACCGTGGCCGAGGGGTTGGAGAACGCGCCTGACGTGATCAATCGCCTGTTCGACGGCAGCCACCGCGGCAAGCTGTTGCTGAAGGTGGCTTCAGACGTCTGAACGCCGGTGATCAACGGTGGCGAGATGGTTTCAAGCGAAGCAGCCGGTGGTCATTTCTTCGTTTGGAATCCGGTTGTGGCGCCTGGGTTGCCCTCAAAGTTCGGGCAGCTCCAGGCTCTTTTTTGAATCCAGCCGATCGCCCGGGTTGAGCAAGCCGGGGCGACGCGGGAGGTTGTTTCAAAACATCGGTCTGCGACGGTTCTGGAATCTCCCGGGCGACACGCGGACAGCACGCCGCATGGTCGTTTCGGCGGCAGAGCAGGCGCCGATCGACAGATAGCAAGCTCGCGGATTGACACGGAAGCAAGGCTTGCACCAGCATCGGACTCCCCACGGAATGGAGACAAGCGATGAGTACGGGCAAGCTGGTTTTGGCGTTGTCGTTGCTGCTGGCGGCCTTGGTAGGGGGCCTCTACTTCGCAGACTGGCTGGTGCTGTGGATGCTCGGGCTGAAAGATGTGCCCGTTGCGTGGAATACCTGGTTGCAGTACGTCCAGGCGCTGGATCTGCCGCAGGTTGCGCCGTATGTTGGCAAGATCAAGGCCGCTGGCGCCGCGGGCTTCGGCCTGCCGCTGCTGATCTGGGCCTTGCTGCTTATTCCGATCTTCAAGGGCAAAGCGGAGTCCCTGCACGGCGATGCGAGCTTCGCCACGCTGTCGGATCTGAAAAAGGCCGGGCTGCTGACACGCACGCCGCAAAGCATTCTGGTCGGCAAATACAGGGGGCACTATCTCTGGCTGGGCGGCGCGCAGCACGTCATCACCATCAGCCCGACGCGCTCGGGTAAAACCACCAGCATCGCCATTCCGGTGCTGCTCTCGTATCTGCAGTCGATGGTTGTTCTCGACTTGAAAGGCGAGCTGTTCAAGGCCACCAGCGGCTGGCGCGAATCGCAAGGGCAGGCCATACGCGTGTGGGCACCGTACGACGAGGCGGGCAACACCCACCGCTTCAATCCCATGAGCACCCTGGCCGGCATGGACCCGGGCAAGCGCATCGGCGAAATCCAGACCATTGCAGCCATTCTGTATCCGGACGAGCAGGGCAAGGACCCGTTCTGGACCTCGCAGGGCCGCGCGGCGTTTACCGCCTTTGCGTCCTACCTGTTCGAGGCATGGGACGACGAATCGCGTCAGCTGATGACCGGCAGTGCGCCGCAGGTGGCCCTGCCCGACATCAACACCTCGCCGAAATTCCCCAGCCTTGAGCGCATCCTGCGTTTCTCCAGCGGCACGGGCGGGCAGAGCACCAAGGAGATGCTGCAGAACATTCTGAAAGATCCCCAGTACGCGTTCGTCAGCCCGCAAACGCGTACCGTGTTTGGCAACCTCGCCGGCCTGGCCGAGCAGACCTTCTCCTCGGTGATTGCCACCATGCAGGCGCCGCTGCAGCAATTCCTCAGCCCGGTGCTGGCGGCGGCCACCAACGCGACGGACATCGACATCACCAGCCTGCGCAAGCGGCCGACGACGCTGTACGTGATCATTCCCACCAACAAGCTGGACGAGAGCAGCAAACTGCTCAACATTTTTTTCAGCACCGTCATTGGCAACAACCTCACCAAGCAGCTGGGCGAGGAGCCCGACCTGAAATACCAGATGCTGATGCTGATGGACGAGTTCACCGCCATGGGCCGCGTGGACGTATGGGCCAAGCGCATCTCCATCTCGGCCAGTTACGGCGTGCGCGACCTGTGCATCGTGCAGAGCCGAGCGCAGCTGCGTTCGGCTTACGGCGACAACGACGCGCAAAACTTCATCACCAACCACGGCGCGCAGATCGTGTTCGCACCGCGCGAGCAGAGCGACGCCACCGAATACAGCGAAATGCTCGGCTACAAGACCATCCGCAAGCGCCACCAGAGTCGCAGCAGCGGCGGCGGGCAGCGCTCCACCGTCTCGGTCAACTACACCGAAGAAAAGCGCGCGCTGTTCCTGCCCCAGGAAATCAAGGAACTCCCCGCCGACGACGAACTGATCTTCTACGAAGGCTGCAAACCCATCCGCGCCAAGAAGAACTGGTTCTT
>CBAAAD010000283.1:4123-4659 GCA_964658785.1 uncultured Methylobacterium sp. | reverse complement strand
CCACACGCTGCTGCACAGCATCGGCATGGACTCCACGCCCGTGCTTATTCCCTGGCTCGCCGAGCCGCAACTGAAGGAGCGACTGACCATGATTCAACGACTTCGTCCCGGCGCGCTGCGTCGGCGTATGGGCTTTATCGGGCTGGCTTCGCTGATGCTGGCCAGCGCCATCGTGGCCCGTGCCGCGGGGAGTGAGAGCGGCAACGAAAACGCCAGAACAAACCTCAGCTATAACGCGACGGTTCAACCGCAATACCCCGCCGACTCGGTGAAGAATCACGAGCAGGGAACCGTGATTCTGACCGTTCTGGTTGGCGCCGATGGCAAAGTGCATGCCGTCAAAGTCGATCCGACGACGCAGGCCTCCCCGGCCCTGATCAAAGCTGCCAGCGATGCCGTCAGCCAGTGGCATTTCAATCCAGAATTGAAAAATGGCAAGCCGGTCGCCGCGTATGCCAGGGTGCCCGTCAACTTTACCATGACCGACTCGCCAGCCGGGGCCTTAACGTCGACGTACCCACCGCCACCGCCGCCCG
>CBAAAD010000283.1:0-4113 GCA_964658785.1 uncultured Methylobacterium sp. | reverse complement strand
CAGTCTCTGAGAACTTCCTTATAAGCTATTGATATGATAACCTCGGCGCGTCACTCGCCGAGGTTTTTTATGCGCCAGGATCCTGCCATCCGTTTTGCGCATGCGCTGCCGTCATGGCGGACCGCCCGCCGCGTCGTTCTGGCGGGCATGATGGGTCTGCTGGCCGCCTGCTCCAGCGCGCCGCATCGGCGCCAAGCGACGTTCAAGGACTCGCATTCATCGCTGGCCGATCTGCCGGCCCGCGCGCCGTCGACCGCCAATGTCGGTACCGCCAACGACGTGCTGTTTCGCGCCATCGCACTGGTTGGCACGCCGTATCGCTGGGGCGGCAATACGCCGGACGGCGGCTTCGACTGCAGCGGTCTGGTCGACTACATCTACCGCAACGCCGCCGACCTGCTGCTGCCGCACAGCTCGCGCGAGATGGCCGCGATGAACGGCGAAAAGGTTCGGCAGATGACCGATCTGGCCAGCGGCGATCTGGTTTTTTTCGGCGGCAGCGGCGGCGTCAGCCACGTCGGGGTCTATGTCGGCAAGGGGCGTTTCGTGCACGCGCCCAACAGCGGCGGCACGGTGCGGCTGGATGATATCGACGGACCTTACTGGCGCGATCATTTTGTTTACGGCAAGCGGTTGCTGGATTGAGCCCGTACCGTCATCCATAAAAAGCGGCGCTCTACGGCGCCGTTTTTTACGGTCGATACAAACGATCAGTGCGCGGCAGCGTCCGGCGCATGCGCATGGCCGTGCTGCAGCTCTTCCTCGGTCGCATCGCGCACGTCGGTCACGCTGACGTCGAAATGCAGATCCTTGCTGGCCATCGGGTGGTTGAGGTCCACGTCGATGGTGCTCATGCCGACCTTGTGCACCGTCACCGCGCGCTGGCCGCCTTCCTTCAGCTGCAGGATCGTGACCATGCCGGCCTTCAGGCGGTTGGCCTGCGGAAAGTATTTTTTCGACATGCGCTGGATCTGGTCTTCCTGCCGCTCGCCGTAGCCATCGGCAGCCGCCACGTCCACTTCCAGCGTGTCGCCTGCCTCGTGGCCTTCCAGCGCCTTTTCCAGACCCGGAATCAGCTGACCATGGCCCAGCAGCACCCACAGCTGCTGTTCGCGATCGTGCGAACTCTCGACCTTCTCACCGTCGACCGTCAGCGTGTAGTGGAGTGCGATGACCTTGTCCTTCCCAGCCTTCATTGCGTGTCTCTCGAATGATGAAAGATGGCGATTCTATCAGGTGGCCTCTTTCTCGAAATCCAGCCCGCGCGCTTCCGGCCCCAGCCAGATCAGCAGCGCCAGAATCAGAGCGACCACAGCGATCCACAGCGACATGGCGAACGCAAAGTCGCCGCCGTGCCGGTTGGCGATCCAGGTCTGCGCGGTGGCGGTGCCGGCCGCCAGCAGGTTGCCCATCTGATAGGCAAAGCCCGGCAGCGTGGCGCGCATCGGACCCGGTGAAAGTTCATTTAGATGCGTGGGCACCACGCCCCAGGCGCCCTGCACCATCACCTGGATCAGGAACGCACCCAAGCCCAGCAACAGCAGCGAGCCGCCGTACGCCCACAGAGGAATCACCGGAATCGCCAGCAGCGCGGCGATGATCATGGCCTTGCGCCGGCCGATGCGCTCGGACAGCACGCCGAAAAACAGCCCGCCGACCAGGGCGCCCAGATTGAGCAGCGCGACCAGCATGAAAGCGGTGCCGGAGCTGGTGTCCAGATGCAGGTTGACCTCTTCGAAGGTGTGGTACATGTCCTGCGAGCCGTGGCTGAACATGTTGAACGCGGCCATCAGCAGCATCAGGTAAATGCCGAGCTTCCAGTGCCCGCGCATCGATTCGAGCAAAGTCTGCCTTTGTCGCGTGCCTTTGCCGCGCTCCCACACCGGCGACTCCGGCACGCTGCGGCGGATGTACAGCACCAGCAGCGCGGGCACCGCGCCGACGATGAAAAGGCCGCGCCAGCCGATGTGATCGACCAGCAGCCAGTTCGCCAGCGCCGCGAGGAAAAAGCCGCACGGGTAGCCGCTTTGCAGCAGGCCGGAAATCAGTCCGCGCGATTTGGCCGGAATCGACTCCATCGCCAGCGAGGCGCCAATGCCCCACTCGCCGCCCATGGCCACGCCAAACAGAAAACGCAGCACCAGCAGCGCCGTCAGCGAGGGCGAAAACGCGGTCGCCAGTTCAAATACCGAGAACAGAATGATGTCCAGCATCAGGATCGGCCGGCGGCCGAAGCGATCGGCCAGCCGTCCAAACAGCAGCGCGCCGATCGGCCGCGCCGCCAGCGTCAAAAACAAACCATAGGTCACGGCGGTCTTTTCGACGCCAAACTCTTTCGCGACCGCGACAATCACAAACGTCAGCAGAAAATAGTCGAACGCATCCAGCGTCCATCCGAGAAAACTGGCGAGCACGGTGTGCCGCTGAGTGGTGTTGAGTTCCCGCAAGGGCGCAAGCAGCGACATCAGGCTTTCCTTAGGATTAAATCATTGGTGGCCGTTATCGTATGCCGGACGCGGCCGCGGTTTGCAACGCCGACGATGAAGATTTCGCACAAGTAACGAAGCTCAACTAACGAAGTTGTAGCCGGCGGCGGACAAAGCGACCATCACGATCCATTTTGCTTCGATGCAACAAAAAACGAGCGTGACGTCGGTTATCACGCTATACTTTGCGCCGAAGTCGTTCTGACTTCAGCGGCATCCGCCGCACCATCCCCAAGTCTGCAACACGGTATGAACACTCCGGGTTGCTCAGGAGTGTTTCCAATGTCTTTCGATTCGCTGGGCCTTGCGCCCGCGTTGTTGCGCGCGCTTGCCGATTACGGCTATACCAAACCTACCCCGATCCAGGCCGCCGCGATTCCCGCCGCGCTGGAAGGTCACGACCTGCTCGCCGCCGCGCAAACCGGCACCGGCAAAACCGCTGCTTTCGTGCTGCCTTTGCTGCAGAAGCTCTCGACCAGCGGCCAGACCATGACGCGCCGCCCGCGTGCGCTCATTCTTACCCCGACACGCGAGCTCGCTGCCCAGGTTCACGAGAACCTGCGCGACTACGGCAAGCACATCCAGGTCAGCGCCACCACCATCTTCGGCGGCGTCAGCATGGGCCCGCAGATCAACGCGCTGCGCCGCGGCGTCGACGTGGTGATCGCCACGCCGGGTCGTTTGATGGATCACATGCAGCAGCGCACGCTGGATCTATCCGGCGTCGAAACGCTGATTCTGGACGAAGCCGACCGCATGCTCGACATGGGCTTTCTGCCCGCGCTGAAGCGCATCCTCGTGGCGCTGCCGAAGAAGCGTCACACGATGCTGTTCTCGGCCACGTTCGCTCCGGCGATCAAGGCGCTGGCGATGGAGTTCATGCACAACCCGAAAGAGATTTCGGTCTCCGCACCGAACACCGTCACCACCCTGGTCAGCCACCAGGTGCATCCGGTTGACGCTGCGAAAAAGCGCGACCTGCTGCTGCATCTGCTGTCGGTCGACAGCCGTCGCCAGTCGCTGGTGTTCAGCCGCACCAAGCATGGCGCCGACAAGCTGGTCACCTTTCTCAATGCCTCGGGCCTGCGTTCCGCCGCGATCCACGGCAACAAGAGCCAGAACGCCCGCACCCGCGCCCTGAGCGATTTCAAGAGCGGCCGCATCACCGTCCTGGTGGCCACCGATATCGCCGCGCGCGGTATCGATATCGACCAGCTGCCGATCGTGATCAACTTCGATCTGCCGTCGGTGGCCGAGGACTATGTGCATCGCATCGGCCGCACCGGTCGCGCCGGCATGGAAGGCCTGGCAATTTCGCTGGTCAGCCATGACGAGAGCGGCCTGCTGCACGACATCCGCAAGCTGCTGAAGCAGGACATCGCGATCAACCCGGTACCCGGATACGAGCCTTCCGCACCGCTACGTCTCGATGCGGGCGCACCGCGGCCGAAGCAGGGTGGCGGCGGCGGTCAGCGCCAGTCGCGCGCGCCGCGCCAGGGCAAGCCGGCCGGTTCCGCACGTCCCGCGGGCTACGCGCCGCAGGGCCGTGGCGATCATGCCGCCGGCAACCAGCGCCGCCGTTCGAACCAGCGGCCAGCCGCCAAGGCCTGAGTTGGTTTGATGTGAG
>CBAAAD010000282.1:0-4669 GCA_964658785.1 uncultured Methylobacterium sp. | reverse complement strand
GGAATGCGATCAAGCCGTAGCCCAGCACCAGCGCCACGCAGGCATAGCCGCCGCTGGCGCGCGCGTGCACGCCGGCCACCGCCTTGAAAATATGATCCGGCGTCAGCCGCATGCGATCTTGGATCTGCAGCTCGTGCGCCAGCACGTTGAGCAACACTTCGGAATCCGAATCGGTGTTGATGTGCCGGCGATCGTCCTCGAACATCTCGCGGCGCAGCGATTCGGTATTCACCAGATTGCCGTTGTGCACGAAGGCAATGCCGTACGGCGAGTTGACGTAGAACGGCTGGGCCTCTGACGAACCCTCGGAACCCGCGGTGGGGTAGCGGCAGTGGCCGATGCCGATGCGACCGCGCAATTCGGCCATCGCCGCCTGGCCGAACACGTCACGCACCAGACCGTTGCCCTTGTGCAGGCGCAGTCGCGAGCCATCCACGGTGGCGATGCCGGCGGCGTCCTGGCCGCGGTGCTGCAATACGGTCAACCCGTCGTAAAGGGCCGAAGCGACTTCGGTGATACCGACAATACCGATGATTCCGCACATGGTCGTAGCCTGCTTCAGTGATTCGTAGAGGATGGGTCCACGCTGGTCGCGGGGGCCGGTAACGCTGTGCGTGGTGCGGAGGGCGACAATGGCGACCCAAACGTGGGGACGTGCGGCAGCCTGGACAAGTCGGGCATGTGATCGAGCATCTCGGACGGGTGGATCTTATCGAGCATGGCCTCGGGGTGAACGTGATCGCGTACGCTGGCCGGTATAGTCGTCGGCACCTCCTGACCGAGCCACGAAGCCAGCCCCTGAAACTGCGGCGCCAGCGTCGACTCCCGCCACCACGATTCCTTCGTGAAACCCGTCAGGCCGACCAGAAACACCAGCACCGCCACAATCAGTACGCCGCGAACAAACCCGAATACGGTGCCGAACAGGCGATCCACGCCGGACAGGCCCGCGCTCCAGATCAAGCGCCGCACCGTGAACCGGATGATCGCCCCCAATATCAGCACCAGCACGAAACAAACGCCGTAGCTGACGAAAGTGCGCAGCGGCACCGACGTAATCGAGTGCTGCAACTGTTCCGATACCACCGGGCCAAATATCGAGGTTGCCCAGAACGCCGCCACCCAGATCACCAGCGAAAGCACTTCGGCAATCAGTCCGCGAAACAAACCGATAAGTACCGACAAAGCCAGTACGCCGAGAATAATGCAGTCGGTCCAGTTCATCCCTTCACCCGAGCTGATGACGCATTAATTGACTGCAACTACCCGAAGCCACAGCAAAACTCTCAAGGAACCGGGACGATATTGCCCGCGATGCCGAGTTTGGCCTTGATCTGGTCGCGAATACGCTCCGCATCGGCACGCTGCGTCTGCGGGCCGGCGCGCACGCGCCACAGCTGCTTGCCACTGGCCTGCACCGAATCCACAAACCCGTCGAAGCCGGCGCCGCGCAGCTTGTCGCGTAAAGCGGTCGCGTCGCCCTCGCTGCTCATGGCGGCGAGCTGCACGGCGAAGCCGCCGGTCCGCGACTTTGCTGCCGCTGAAACGGCAGCCGGCGCCGCAGCCTTGCTTGGCGTGGCGGGAGCGGGCGTCGCCGCCGTGCCCTCATTGCCGGCATCCTGCTGCAACCGCGCCGGAACACCGGCAATGGAGTGGGTGATCTTCAGTCGCGCCGCTTCGGCCGCAGCGCGCGTTTCGAACGGACCGGCAATCACAACTGTCCGCGGCTGGCCGCCCTGGGTCATCAAATGGCTGCTTACCGGGTAACCCAAGGCCTGCACGCGGCGCTGCAGGCTGGCCGCGCCCGCGGCGCTTGCGTAGGCACTGAGATTGAGCTTGTAGCTGCCACCGCTGCTGGCTGAGGCAACGTCGGCTGCCACCGCCGACTTCGGCGTTTTCGGCGCCGGCGCGACAACCGCCGGCTGCTTGGCTGCCGGCACGCTGGCCGGCGGCTTGTTCTGCATCGGAATAACCGGCTCGGTCGACGACGCTCCCGAACCGGTGGTGACCGTGGTCGGCGCGGGCTTTTTACCCGCCTGCGGGTCGGTTTCCACATCGCGTGGCCGATTGGAACCAATGTCGACGGTTGCCAGCTGGCCACTGGCTCCCGGCGTGACCTTCGACGCAGCAGCCGGCGCAGCGGAAGACGCGCCCGCCCCCGCCGCCGCGTCGGGATTGAGGCTCATGGTCTTGGTCTGCAGGTCGCGATCCGGCGCGGGTGGAATCGCCAGGCTTACCGCCTGATCACCACCGGGAGCCGGCGGCTTGCTGGAAAAAAGCATCGGTACGAACAGAACCAGCAGTGCTAGCAGGACGGCGGCACCCAGCAGGCGTGTTTTCAAGACGTGGCTCCAAAGCGGCAAACGCATTACGCAACACCACGATTATACCTGCCCGCGCCGCCCACCACGCTCAATCGGCTGACGCGGGTTTATCCGACACTGCCGCCAGGACCGCGCTGGCCACGAAAAACGAGCCGAAAGCGAGCAGACGCTCACCCGGCTGGGCACACTCGCGGGCCGCCGCCAAAGCCCCGGCCACATCGGCATGCGCGTCGAACGATGCCCCCGGCAACGCCTGACCGAGCCGCTGCACCAAGTCCGTGACCGACAGGCCGCGCGGCGTATCCGCATCCAGGCCGGCCAGGTGCCAGTGATCGATGCGCTGGCCCAGCGCCGCAAGCACGCCGGACACGTCCTTATCCGCCAGCGCACCGTAAACCGCGTGCACGTGGGCGGATGGCTGCGCGTCCAGCCACTGCGCCAGCGCGCGCGCCGCCTGCGGGTTGTGGCCGACATCCACCAGCAAGACCGGATCGCCGCCCAGCGACTGCAGCCGGGCCGGCACGCGAACCGATTGCAGACCGAGGCTCACCGCCGCAAAAAAATCCTTCGGGAGCAGCGATACGTCATCGGAGAACAGCGCATGCAGCGCCGCAATCGCCGTGGCCGCGTTCGCGTATTGAACGGGCGCCGCCAGCGCCGGATCGGGCAAGACCATCGCCAGGCCGTCGCGATGGCGCCAGCGCCAGCCGCTGTCCAGACGCTCCACCGAGAAATCGATACCCGCGCGCTGTACGTTCGCACCAATGCCGGCCAGCGCATCGAGCAGGCCGGCAGGCGGATCGATGTCGCCCACAATCACCGGGCGCCCTGCCCGCGCGACACCCGCCTTCTCGCGGCCGATGCTGTCGCGGTCGGGACCCAGCCAGTCCATGTGATCAAGATCCACCGTCGTCACGACGGCAACGTCGGCGTCAACGATATTCACCGCATCGAGGCGTCCGCCTAGCCCTACTTCGAGGATGGCCACGTCCAGCTCGGCGCGGGAAAAAATATCCAGCGCGGCCAGCGTGCCGAATTCGAAATAGGTCAGCGGAATTTCCTTTTGCTTCGCGTCGTTGTGCGTAGGCGCAAGGCGCGCCGACTCGATCCGCTCGAACGATGCCGTCAACGTCGCATCATCGGCATCGATCCCATCGACGCGCACGCGCTCGTTGTAATGCATCAGATGCGGCGACGTGAAGCTGCCCACGCGCATGCCGGCCGCCCTCAGCATCGCTTCGAGCAAGGCGACCGTCGAGCCCTTGCCATTGGTGCCACCAACCGTAATGACCCGAGGCGCCGGCGCCGCCGCGCCCATCCGCCGCCATACCGCGCGCACGCGATCGAGCCCCAGCTCGATGCTGCGCACGTTGACCTGTTCCTGGTACGACAGCCATTCGGCGAGAGTGCGGGTCATGCGGGAACTTCGTTCAGGTATGGCCAGCGCCAGCGATTCCACATCGGATCGCTGGCGAACGAGCGCGAAGTTTAGGGCATCCTCTTAGCCCCGCGGCACGCTGTCCGGCCCCGGCAGCACAACGTCGATGCGACGACGCAGTAGCCAGAACGCGGCAATGGTCAGAAAATTCACCATGGCCACCGCCGTCATGCCAAGACGCACGCCGCGAGCGCCGTCCGTCGCGGACTGCCAGTGATCGCTGAGAAAGCCCACCAGCACCGGCCCAAGCCCCTGCCCCAGCAGCACGCCGAACAGCGACACGATGGCCAGTGCCGTGGCGCGCACGCTGGGATCGACCAGGTCCTGCAGCATGGCGAAGATCGGCCCCACGATCATGCCCGCCACCAGAAAAGCCAGGAAAAGCAGCGTGAACGCCAGGGTCGGATTTGGTGCAAAAAACACGCCCAGAAAAAGCGGCATCACGACGACCGTGTTGGCAGCTGAAAAGCGCGCTCCCCATGACTTCGAGTGCCTGGAGTAGCGATTGCCCAGCTGACCACCGGCTACCGCGCCAATGGCGGTTGCCACGCCGATGGCCAGACCGAGCCCCAGTCCGATCTGGATCGGCGTAAGTACGAAGGCGCGGCCCAGATAAACCGGTAGCCAGGTCACCACCGAGCCAGCCAGTGCCGTGGTCGAGAACGCCACCACCAGCAGGCAGAAGCAGCGCAGGTCGCCGAGCCGGGCGATGACGCCGGCCGTTGGCAACGGCAGCTGCTTCATTTCATCCACGCGCGCCGGTTCACGCACGGTCAGCTGGAACAGCAGAGAGATCAGCAGTCCGCTTAGACCCAGCCAGACAAAACCGTGCCGCCAGCCGATGGTCTGCGCCAGGATGCCACCGCCGACCAGGCCACCGAGCAGGCCGAGACTCGTGCCCGCCCAG
>CBAAAD010000281.1:0-4682 GCA_964658785.1 uncultured Methylobacterium sp. | reverse complement strand
GTTCGGCGCGGGCCAGCTCCAGACCGCGCTTCTCTTCGGTGAGCTCGGCGGTGCGCTTGGCCACCATCTCTTCCAGCCGCCGGTTTTGACGCCGCAGCAGCCGCGATCGCCAGCGCCAGACCATGACCAGTACCAGCACAAGCAGCAGCGCCTCCAGCGGATAGGTCCACCACGCCAGCCACCACGGCGACGGAATACGGAAATTGAAGGTCGTCGATGGCGAGATCGCACGACGGTCGTCATCGATCGCCTGCACCTCGAAACGATAGTCTCCGGACGGCAACCCCGTGAAGTTGATCACATGGGACGCGGTTTCGATCCAGTCCGAACCCTGCAGCCGGTAGCGAAAATGCGCGGCGTTGCCCGAGACTCGGCCCAAGAGGCTGAAGCGCACGATCAGCGGCGCGTGGTTGCCGTCGTTGGGCACGGTATCGCCCTCGCTGACCGGCTGCGCACCGTGCATTACCGAGGTGATCATCACCGTGCGCGGGTTGGCCGAAAGCATTGCCTCGGGCCGCAGAATATGACTGATGCCGACCGGCGTGCCGATCCAGATGGAGCCATCCGCGTCCTCGAAAAACGTGTTCTGGTCAGTCTCGTCCCAGATCAGCCCGTCGTCTTGCGATAGGTGCGTCCAGGTCCTGCCGTTGAACACATCCACGCCACCACCGCCCCCAACCCAGATCCAGCCACGGCGATCGCGACGGATAAAATAAACCAGCGAATTTTGCAGCCACGTATCGTCGATGGCGGCGACGCTCAGCTGATCGCCGACCACCTTGCCGTGAAACACGCCGGGCTCGTTGGCACCCAGCCACAGGCTGTCATCGGCGCCGATGGTGATCGCACTGAAGCCGGAAGCCATGCGCACGTCGGCGGCAAGCATGATCGTCCAGTGATCGTTGGCGTAGCGCAGCACGCCCGCGTTGCAGGCAAACCACAGCGCGCCATGGCCGTCCTCGGCGATGTCCGAACACTGGTTGTCGGTGCTCTGCGCGGCGGGAACGCGCTGCAACGGCGCGCCCAGACGATCAATGTGATAGATGCCGTTGACCGCGCCGATCCACAAGCGGCCCTGGCGATCAAAATGCAGCACCTTGATGAAGCTTGGCAGCTGCGCCACCAGGGTCGTGCGGCCACTGGCCGGGTCGTAACGCAGCAGGCGATGTTCGTACAAGCCCACCCAGATGGCGCCGTCGGGCGCCTTGGCCAGCGAAAGCGCCTGCCGCGGCGCCGGCGAAATGCTGATTGGCCAGGGCCGCATCTGAGTCTGTCCGCGTGGCAGCACGCTGCCACCGAGTTCGTTGCCAAACCACATGGCGCCCTGGTTGTCCCGCAGGATCGACCAGTTCGGCACGCTGTCCAGCCCCTGGTCGCGGCCCCAGTTATCCACCAGACCATAATTGCTGAGGCGGTAGATGCCTCGACCATAGGTGCCGAGCCACATCGCACCGGCCTTGTCGAACATGACCGCGGTGATGCCGATGTCGGGCAGCCCGTTGCGGCTGTCGATGACATCCCAGCGCGTGCCATCCCAGCGTGCCAGGCCGTGGTTGGTTGGCGTCATGATGTGCCCGCCGGGGTCCTCGACGAAGGTGCCGTTGTCGGTAACGGTATCCATGTCCCTGTTCGGCACATCGCGTGCAATAAAGCGGGCGCTGCCGACGGGCCGTGCCCTTATCTCGTGCACGCCGCGCACCCATAGAGTGCCCTGCATGTCTACACGCATGCCCGACCAGATATCCAAAGGCACGCCCTCGTCAACGCCGTGTACGCGAACCCGACCGGCGCCATCGATTTCGCACAGGGCGGTGTCGCAGCCGATCCAGAGGCTGCCGTTGTAGGGAAACACTTTAGTGACATTGCGCAGCTGCGGATAACGGGTCAGCTGAGCCGCGCTGAACATCGGGGCCACGCGCCATTGCCCATCGGCGCGACGCGGCGACAGCACCATCAGCTGATTGTTACGGACCAGCAACAGCCGACCATCGTCCAGCGCCACCAGCTGTCTGGCGACATCGACGACGAGCGGCTTGCCGTCGGGCTCCACTTTCTGGAAATGCAGGCCGTCGCCGACGCGCAGGCCCGACTGCGTGGCTACCCAGAAACGCCCCGTATGCACGTTCTCATCGATGGATGTAACGTACTCGCCCTTGTCAAAACCTTCCGCGCTACCCATGCGCACGAAGTTGGTGCCGTCGAACCGGTACAGGCCCATTTCCGAACAGGCCCAGATAAAGCCGCGGTGATCCTGCAGCATGCAGTTGATGGTCTGGCTTTCCAGCCCCGATTTACGGTCGTAGCTCTGGAAGGAATACTGCTGCGCTCGCACCGGCAAGCACGCCAGCGCCAGCAGCGCAGCGAGCAAAATCCACAAGTGTCGAAGCGTCGTGCTCATCGACCCGGGGCCCCTTCCCCGATACCAAGCGGTGCCAGCAGCTCACCGTACTTGCTCGTATTGTGGCATGGCGGCTGACTAGCGCACAGCGGTAGACATGGCAACCCCGTTCGGACCCGCAGCGCCTGCAGGGCTCAATGGCTATGGCGATGCGTAGGCTGCGCTGCGGGTACCGCCAGGCTGGCCGGCGCCGCCGGCATCGCCATTTCCGGTACCTCTTCGGCATGCTCAGCGTGGGCAGGCTCGCCCGAGCTGTCCATGTCCATATCGTCGTCCGGCGGCGCCTTGGCCACCAGCTCCTTGTACTGCTCCGGCGACAGGTCCGGCAGCTTCTGCAGAAACGCGACCATGCTCCAGATGGTGGCATCGTCGTGGCTGCCGCCCCAGGCCGGCATCGCGCTCATCTTGATGCCATGCTTGATCACCCAGAAGGCCTCGCCAGGCGCCACGCGCAACTTGGCCAGATTGGGCGGCTGCGGATACAGGCCCGGGCGGATCTCCGAGTCCTTCATGCCCGGCGTGAGATGGCACTGCGTGCACATGGCCGCGTACTGGCCGGCACCCTTGAGGATCAAGGCAGGGTCTTGCAGATCCGGCACCTGCACACGGCTCGCGCGTACCGCAATGGAGCGTTCGCGCAGCGTCTGCAGCAGGAGAAAAACCGGGCGGCTGTGGTGATCGTCCGCGCCAATGTTGTAGATGCCGGAATAGACGAACGCGGCGATGCCCATCGCCCCCGCCACCACGAGAATCACCATCGTGATGAGCACCCGCCTGATCGCCTGCTTCATGAAAGTCTTCCGATGAAATATGGACCGCAATAGAAATAGACGTCCAAATATGTCAGCTCAAAACCAGAACCGTATGCCGGCCACCCACTGACGATCGAACGCGCCCTGATGATCGTCGCGAAAAAAGTCTGCCGTGCGACCGTAGCGATCCATCCACACGACGCCGATGTACGGCGCAAACTGCCGGCTGATTTCGTAGCGCAGACGCAGGCCGAGCCGGGCATCCGACAAACCGCTGCCAATGCGCCGCGCCGGATCGGACTGCCCGTAAAGGTTGACCTCAAGCTCCGGCTGCAGGATCAGCCGCTGGGTGAACAGCACGTCGTACTGAGCGCGAAAGCGCGCGGCCGTGCGGCCGCTGTCACCGACGTATCCGGTCGCCTCCAGCTCGAACCAGTACGGCGCCAGACCCTGCACGCCGAACGCGGCCCAGTCGCGGTTCGGACCCTGACCAAGATCCTGACGCAGGCCGAGCTGGGTGCTCCAGTAGCTGGCCACCGTGTGATTCCACAGCGCTTCGATATCGCCATCATCCAGCCGGCCGTGAGAGCGCTCGCCTTCGGTGCGCAGCCACAACTTGTTGTCATCGTTGCCGTACCAGGCTTCCGCCTCCCACGACTGGCCGTTGGCATTCGTGCTGTGGAAGGCTTCCAGCTGATCGATCAGCAGCATGCTTTGCGGCGCGTTGTCGTGCATGTCCATGCCGCGCATCGGACCGTAGCCGATGCCGTCGGAGTAATCCGCGCTGCGCGCATTGGCCGGCGCGCTGCCGCCGTGCATCGGTCCCATGTGCATGCCGGACATGTCGCCGCTCGGGTCTGCTGGCATCGAAGCGTGATGCATGCCGTCAGGGCTGGCCGTTGGCGCTGGCGCCGAATGAGTCGACGGCATGGACGCGTGATCCATTCCCGGCATGTCATCCATGCTCTGCCTATCGTGCGTGGCCTGAGCGCCCTTGGCGGGGGCGGGTTTCGCCGCGCTCGACGGTGGCGCCGGCGTGCCCATGTCCATGCCGGGCATGCTGTCGTGATCCATGCCCGACATGCTCGATGACGGCGTACTGCTGGACGACGGGGGCGCCGTTTGCGCGAGCGCGGATGAAACGCAGGCGAACAGCAGCGCCGCCAGCAGCCACGATCGCGAAGCCATCGTCGGAACAAACTCGCGCGAACTCATGCCACCACCACTTCGCGGAACATGCCCGCTTCCATGTGATAAAGCATGTGGCAGTGATACGCCCAGCGTCCCGGCGCGTCGGCGGTCACGGCATAGGTGATGCGCTGCGCCGGCTGCACGTTGATGGTGTGCTTGCGCACCTGGAATTGGCTGTGCGGATTTTCCAGCTCGCTCCACATGCCGTGCAGATGGATCGGATGATTCATCATGGTGTCGTTGACCAGCACGATGCGCAGCCGCTCGCCATGACGAAAATGCACCGGCGCCGCGTCGGAAAACTTCACGCCGTCGAACGACCACATGTAGCGTTCCATATT
>CBAAAD010000280.1:1277-4723 GCA_964658785.1 uncultured Methylobacterium sp. | reverse complement strand
TGCTGACGCTGCAACAGCGCAAGTTGCAGGCGCATTCGCAGCGTGTCGATCATCTGCTGGCGCGCCTGCAGGCCCAGCGTCCGCAGGCGCGCCTTGCCCGCGATCGCGAGCGGTTGATTCATTTGCAAAGCCGTCTCGCCGGCGTGCTGCGCGAACAGAGCCAGCAGCGCCATACGCGACTGGAACGACTGCACAACCGCCTGCTCGCCCAGCATCCACGCACGCGGCTGCCGCTGCTGGCGCGTCGGCTGGCCGAACAGGATCAGCGTTTGCGTCGGGCCATGGCGCTCACGCTGGAACGCAAACAGACGTCCATCCGCCATATCGCTCGCGCGCTGCACGCCGTCAGCCCGCTGGCAACGCTGGAGCGCGGTTACGCGATCGTGTTCGACGACGCCGGGCGCGTGCTGCGCTCGGTTGCCGCCGCCCAGCCGGGCGATCGACTGACCGCGCGGCTCGCCGATGGCGAGCTGCGCGTCAAGGTCAGAGACGACTGATCAGGCTCCGCACCGCGTGCGCATAAGCGTTGACTAGCCCGAGCTTTGACTAGCCCGGGGCGTCTGTCGCCCTGTCCGCCAGCCGCACCAGCGCGCTGGCCGCGCTGACAAACTCCGACGGCATCATCACGATGGTCATCGTGTTCTGCTCGGCGCCGACTTCGGTGAGCATCTGCATGCGGCGCAGCTCCATCGCCATCGGCGTCTGGCCCATCTTGGTGGCCGCTTCCGTGAGCATCAGCGCGGCATCGTGCTCGGCTTCGGCCTTGATGATGCGGGCGCGCTTTTCGCGATGCGCCTCCGCTTCCTGCGCCATCGCGCGCTGCATCGACTGGGGAATTTCCACGTCCTTGATCTGCACGCGATCGACCATCACGCCCCACGGCTCGGTGACCTTGTCGATGATGTCGCCCAGCATGCTGGAAAGCTTTTCCTGTTCCTTCAGCAGCTCGTCCAGCGAGTGCTGCCCCATCACGCTGCGCAGGCTGGTAAGCGCCGTCTGGCGTACGGCGTCCTCGAAGTTGGCCACCTCGATGATCGCGCGCTCGGGGTTGATCACCTTGTACCAGACCACCGCGCGCACCTTCACCGGCACGTTGTCGTTGGTCATGGTTTCCTGCGGCTCGATGTCCTGCGTGACCACGCGCATGTCGATCATCTGCATGCGATCCACCAGCGGAATGATCCAGGTCAGGCCCGGCCCCTTGGTGGTCTGATACTTGCCGAGCCGAAACACCAGGCCGCGCTGATACTGCTGCAAAACGCGCAGGCCGGAAATAAACACAAAGAGGATAAAGACGATCGGTATCAGCGCAGACATGGACGTTGCACCCACGGCATGAGGAAGTTGCAGACGCCTAGCTTACGCCCGCATGCCCAGCCGCCCAAGGAAAATCAGCCGCGATAAACCAGCTTTTCATCCCGCTGCGTGGAAACGTTGTCTTCGTCGGAATCGGGCACGACGAATTCAGCGACACGCTGCATGCGCTTGGCCGGATGGATAAACAGCTCACCGCCATTGGGGTCAAAGTTCGCGATAGTGCCTTGGCTGTCATGCATTCGGCCGGGGATATTTCGGCGGGACATGACGACTTATCCAGTCGCACGCAGGAACAGGCGTCGTCGCTGGAAGAAACCGCTGCCTCGATGGAAGAGATGGCAGTCATCGTCAAGCAAAACGCCGAAGACGCCGGACAGGCGCAGCTCGTTGCTTCGTCACTGCGAAACGATGCCATAAGCGGGAGGAAGATTGCGGTCGACGCCAGCAGCGCGATGGATCTCGTGACAGACGCAAGCCGAAGCATCAGCGAAATTGCCGTGCTGATTGACGAAATCGCTTTCCAGACCAACCTGCTCACCCTCAATGCCACCGTTGAAGCGGCGCGCGCTGGCGACCAGGGTCGAGGGTTCGCCGTCGTAGCCACCAAAGTCCGGTCGCTTGCTCAGCGCAGCGCCAGCGCGGCCAAGAACATCAAGTCACTAATCGATGAGACCATGGAACGCGTGAGCGCCGGCGCGGAGCTCGTGCGCAAGGCCGGTCAGTCGCTGGAAACCATCCAGACCGGCGCAACCAAGATGAGCGACATCGTCGGCGAGATCGCCGCCGCTTCGGTGGAGCAGTCAGCCGGCATCGATCAGATCAACGATGCGGTCGCCGCGCTCGATCAGGTCACCCAGCAAAATGCCGCTCTGGTTGAAGAGGGCAGCGCAGCAAGCCGGCAGGCAGGCACTTGAGTTGACTCAGGAGCTGGTGCAGCAGATGGCATTCTTCAAAATTGCCGGCATGGCGGAAAAGGCTCCCACCGAAGAGTACTCCGCGGCTGTAGCCAAGGTCGCCGGTTCCACTCGGCATGAGCCCGCACGCAAACATGCGTCGGCCAGAGCGGTGCACGCCAAAGAACATGAGTGGCAGGAATTTTAGCTGTCACGCCTGACTTCTTGACCCTTACGCCGACCGGCACTTTTGCTTCGGCCTATGCGAAGCGGCGCCTATGACAAACCAACGGCGAATGCATTCTGGTCAATGAGCTTCGACAGACGGCCGACCAGTCAGGCATTTTCCAAAACAGGATGGTCGGTTGCACCGATGCTGGACATTGGCGCGGCGTCGGGTCATGCGATTGGCGATTGAAGCAATAGCACAGACATTTTGCCGAAAGCCCCTGCCGCGTGAGGACGAATCGATAACTCTCAAAAACGCCAGGTAGCCAAAAAATTCTTAAAGCGAGGGCGGCCCCTGCCGATAGTTCCCAATACATACAACATTCACCAGGGATGAAGCATGCGGATCACGATTAAATTAAGAATTGTTGCGACCATGGCTGTGGCATTTTTTATTGCCATCGCCGTCCGTGTCTTCGGACTGCAGAGCCTCAAGCGCACCCAGAGTGATCTAGACACGGTATACCGCGATCAGATGATGCCTATTGTCCATCTGAGCAAGGTCGGCAATCTGATTTTCTTGAACCGCATCGCCATAAATCGGGCTTTGCTGGACGAAACGCCCGCGGCTGTTGCCGCCGCCAGTGCCGGCATCACGGCCAATCTGGCGGAAATGGACAGGCACTGGAATGCTTACTACCCCGTGTCGGTGAGCGGCGATGAAGAAATGTCCATGGACAAAGCCTTTATCGACAAGCAGATGAAAAGCCGCGATCTCATCACACAAGAGCTCCATCTGCTCAAATCCGGCGAGCGCGAAAAAGCCGGAGAATTCATGCGGCAATCGATGGAGCCCAACCTCGACAAGGAAACGTTGCTCATCGAAAAGATTGTCGACGAGAACATCCGGCAGGCGCAGCAATCGGGCGTGGAGTCGGTGGCTCGCGGACATCAGGCCGTTGTCATAACGCTCGCCGTACTGGCCATAGCCGCACTGATCGTGCTTTTTTCCGGCATCGCCCTGACGCGAGCAGTGATGAGGCCGCTGCTGAAAGCGCGCGGCATGGC
>CBAAAD010000280.1:0-1267 GCA_964658785.1 uncultured Methylobacterium sp. | reverse complement strand
CCACAAGCTTGCCGTCACCGGACACGATGAGTTCAGCGATACGCTCCGCGCGCTAAGTCGAATGGATAGCGAGCTGACGGCGATTGTGACAAAGGTGCGCGACAACACCTCCGATGTCATGCATTCGGCGCGGGATATTTCGGCGGGAAATGACGACCTGTCCAGTCGCACGCAGGAACAGGCATCGTCGCTGGAAGAAACCGCTGCCTCCATGGAAGAGATGACCGCCACCGTCAAGCAGAACGCCGAGGGTGCGGGTCACGCACAGACTATCGCCTTGTCACTGCGCGATGATGCAATGACCGGCGGAAAGATTGCCGTTGATGCCAGCCATGCGATGGAACTCATTACGGACGCCAGCCGAAGCATCAGCGAAATTGCCGTGCTGATTGACGAAATCGCCTTCCAGACCAACCTGCTCGCCCTCAATGCCGCCGTCGAAGCGGCGCGCGCTGGCGACCAGGGTCGCGGGTTCGCCGTCGTGGCCACGGAAGTCCGCTCACTTGCTCAGCGCAGCGCCGGCGCGGCCAAGAACATCAAGTCATTGATCAATGAGACGGTGGAACGAGTGAGCGTTGGCGCGCAGCTGGTGCGCAAGGCCGGGCAGTCGCTGGAAACCATCCAGAGCGGGGCAACCAAGGTGTGCGACATCGTGAGCGAGATTGCAGCGGCCTCGGTTCAGCAGTCCGCGGGTATCGACCAGGTCAACGATGCCGTCACTGCGCTGGATCAGGTCACGCAGCAAAACGCTGCCTTGGTTGAAGAGGCCAGCGCGGCAAGTCGGCAGGCGCTTGAACTGACGCAGGAACTGGTGCGGCAGATGGAGTTCTTCAAGATTGCCGCGATGGAGGACGCCAGCGGGCAAGGCCGAACCATCGATAAGGTGATGAGACCGGACACGACGCCGTCCGCACGTAAACCACAACCCGTCGAAACGGCTGTCGCAACGGGGAATGCTTGGCGCGAATTCTAGGCGTTTACGTGCCTGTTGCCGCGTCATAAGGTCACGTAAAAGTCGTACAAATGCGCGCTAAAAAGGCCAGGCGAGTGTGCCAAAACCACGCTTTACGGCGAGCCCGATTGGCGCGACAGCGATTCGCATCACCGAACGGGCGGTGAGAATCGCTGTGGATAGCGAAGGCCCAGCATCCATCGATTGCGTTTTGCCGATTGATGGCTGTTGCGCGATCGTCGACTTGCAAAACAGGCCGAACATCTCACGATCGCTGAACACGCTGCTCTTCTATGCTTGGCGGATTACCTGTCG
>CBAAAD010000279.1:0-4734 GCA_964658785.1 uncultured Methylobacterium sp. | reverse complement strand
GGGTACGGTGGCTACCACGGTGGGTACGGTGGCTACCGCGGCGGCTATGGTCACGGCGGTGGCTACTGGAGCGGTGGACGCTGGATCGGCGGCGCGATTGTTGCCGGTGTAGTGGGCGGTCTTGTCTACAGCGCCACGCGCCCGGCTCCGGTGTATTACAACAACTATGGCCCGCCCGTTGTGTACTCGCAGCCTACCGTGGTGTATGAGAATGCTCCCGTAGTCACGCGCACCGTGACCACGTACAGCCAGCCCACGCAGTACGTGCGCGACGATGGTTATTACGGCAACTGATTCGTCACCGTTGCGCTAGCGAAAGAGCCCGGCCTGATGCCGGGCTCTTTCGTTTGGGTACGGCGCTTTGATCGCGTAGCGAGCGCGATGGGCCTGGTGCGGTCGGAGGTTTTATTTCCGTATTCTCCACTCTGCAGTCCAACCCGATCACAAGATTTCAACGCCCGTCCCGGCATGCTTGTCGTCATGTTTTTCAGCCATCCTCCGCGTCGGGCCGACAGTACCGTTACCGCGCTGGGGGCCAGTGTGGAGGATGGTTGCCATGGTTAGCGAAAAGTTTCTGGTTTCTGCGTCTGCCGCGTCACGTTTCGATGCCGTTCGTCAGAAAACAGTGGCACTTGCGGCGGAGCTGAGCGCGGAAGATCTGCTGGTGCAGTCAATGCCGGATGCGAGTCCCGGCAAATGGCATCTTGCTCATACGACCTGGTTTTTCGAGCATTTCGTGCTCGGCAGTGAGCCGTCCTACAGGACGCCCGAACCGGCATGGCACTTTCTGTTCAACTCCTACTATCAGTCGATAGGGCCCATGCACGCCCGGCCCCAGCGTGGGCTCTTATCGCGCCCTTCGCTGGGAGAGGTGTTTGACTATCGCAAGCGCGTCGACGCAGCCGTTATTGAGCTGTTGTCGCGTGATCCAAGTCCTGAGCTTGTGGAGCTGGCGGAGCTGGGTCTGCATCACGAGCAGCAGCACCAGGAGCTGTTTCTGACCGATATCAAGCACGCGCTCTGGTGCAATCCGCTGAAGCCCGCTTATCGGCAAGCCGCCGCCGCGGCGCCATCCTCAGCGGCCGTGCCGCTGCGCTTCATCGCCGGGCGGGAGGGCATTATCGACATCGGCCATCGCGGCGAAGGCTTTGCATTTGATAGCGAGACCCCGCGTCACCGTACTCTGCTGCAGCCGCACGCGCTGGCCAACCGTTTGGTGACCAACGCCGAGTATCTGGCTTTCGTTCGCGAGGGTGGTTATCGCGAACCGGGCCTCTGGTTGTCGGACGGTTGGTCCACGGTGCAGCGCGAAGGCTGGCAGCGGCCAATGTACTGGCAGGATGATCTCGCCAGCGAGTTCACGTTGGCCGGCGTGCAAGCCATTGGCCCGCATGATCCGGTATCGCATTTGAGTTATTTCGAGGCCGAGGCGTTTGCGCGCTGGGCCGGTGCCCGCCTGCCGACGGAGGCCGAGTGGGAGTCCGCGGCATGCGGCGTGTCGATCGAGGGCAATTTTCAGGATGAGCAGCGGTTTCATCCCGTCGCCGCGTGCGGTAGTGAGGGCTTGCTGCAAATGTACGGCGACGTATGGGAGTGGACGGCTTCGCCCTACATCAGCTATCCGGGTTTTCAGCCTTTACCCGGCTCGCTGGGCGAGTACAACGGTAAATTTATGAGTGGACAATGGGTTCTGCGCGGGGGCTCATGTGCCACGCCGCGTGACCATATCCGCGCCACGTATCGCAACTTTTTTCCGCCTCACGCCCGCTGGCAGTTTGCCGGGCTACGATTGGGACAAGATCAATGAATGCGCAAGTCTCGGGTCTCAGCGACGACGATCGTCGCCCGCCTTCCAACGAATTGCTGGAAATTGCACAGCGCGGTCTGGCGCTGAAGCCGAAGCGGCTGCCGTCGTGGTTGTTCTACGACGAGCGCGGCTCGGCGCTGTTCGACGAAATATGCGAACAGCCGGAGTATTACCTGACGCGCAGCGAGATCGCGCTGATGGACGAGCACGCTGCCAGTATTTCGGACACCCTGGGCAGCGACGTGCGGCTGGTGGAATACGGCAGCGGCAACGCGCGCAAGACGAGCATGCTGCTGCGCCACCTGCACGAACCGGTTGCTTATGTGCCGGTGGAGATTTCATCCGAACCGCTGCGCGAAAGCATCGAGCGTCTGGGCGCGGAATTTCCCTCGCTGCCGGTGCAGCCGCTGGGCGCGGATTTCACCAAGCCGCTGCGCTTGCCGATTCCGCCGCGGGCACCGCGTCGCACCGTGCTGTATTTTCCTGGCTCGACCATCGGCAACTTCGACAACCGCGGCGCGGCCATTTTGCTGCGCAAGATGCGCAACGAGATGGGCGATGCCGGTGGCATCCTGATCGGTGTGGACCTGAAAAAAGACCCCGCGGTGATCGAGGCCGCTTACAACGACCGCGCAGGCATTACGTCTGCCTTTACCCTGAATATGCTGACGCGCCTCAATCGCGAGGTCGGCAGCGATTTCGACCTTTCGGCCTTCCGTCATCGCGCGCATTACAACCCGATGGCCGGCCGCATCGAAACCCATATCGTGAGTTCGAAGGCTCAGCAGGTGAAGCTTGGTCGAACCAGTGTGGCGTTCCGTGAGGACGAAGCTATCCAGGTCGAATACAGCTGCAAGTATTCGCTGGCGGACTTCGAGGCCTTGGCGGCAAAGGCCGGGCTGGCGGTGCTGCGCGTATGGACCGATGCACAGCAGATGTTCAGCGTGCAGTATCTGGTGCGCGCCAGTACCGTGGCGCGCTGAAGTTTCCCATCGCCGGCAGCGGTGTGCCGCGCTCAGTGTCCAGAAAAAGAGAGCCACCTTGCGGGTGGCTCTCTTTTTTCACTTGGCGCCGTATAGCCGCTTGACGTCTTTGCTGAGCGAGGACTGGCTGTCCTCTCGCGTATAGAACATGTGGCCGCCGGCATATTCCTTTACCTGCACACGCGTGGGATCGCCCATGGCCGGCATCTGATCGACGACCAGTACCGAGGCCATGAACGGGCAGGACAAATCATCCCAGCCGTGAGCGACCAGCACGCGCAGCCCCGGATCGTTCGCCACCGATTCGCGCAGTTGCGACACCGAGCCTTGATTCGCATCGTCGTCTTGGTGCCAAAGCTTGTTAACGTCGTAGCTCAGCGCGTTGTATCGCCCTTCGTATTTCCAGCCCACCGTTTGGGTGACGAAGTTGACCATCGCGCTCGTGGTCGGCGCGATGATGCCGTTGAGTATCGGGTCGCCGGTCTGCTGATCGGGCGCATACGGGAACGGATCCCATGCGGTGACATTGGAATCGTAGCGGCTGCCCAGCTTGCCTTCGGCGCGGTAGACCTCGCGCAGATAGGCCTGTGTTTCCAGACGACCGCCGGAACGCTTCACGAACAGCGGGTCGAGTCCGGTCATTTCAGTAACCTTGCTGACGACGCGGTTGGTTGCCTGCGGATCGGAACGGCCCTTCATCAGGTCCGTGGCGTATTCCCCGCGGGCGTATTCGATGACCGGAGCCATCGCGGCATCGGTGAGCCGGTGCTCGCGTTCCAGATGCGCCGCGACGATCGAGGGCAGGGTCAGCATCCACGGCAGCGGCGACACGTTTTCGTCCGTGGATGCTGCCGCGTCGAGATAAGGCGATAGCAGCACCATGCCGTTCATCGCCACGCCAAGCTGGGTTTGCAGATAGTCAGTAATGCGCGGCCCGCGGAAGCCGCCGTAGCTCTCACCCACCAGATACTTGCGTGAGGTGATGCGGCCATTTTTGACCAGCCAGTCATAGACAACGCGCGACAGGTATTTGATGTCGGCATCGGTGCTGTAGAACTGCTTGGTGGCTTCCTTGTCATCGACCAGCGCGCGACTGTAGCCGGTTCCGACCGGGTCAATGAAAACCAGGTCGGTAAAGCCCAGCCAGGTACCGGGATTGTCGTGCAGGGTTGCCGGCGCTGATGGGCTATCGCCCTCGACGCCAAAGCTCACCTTTTTCGGCCCGATGGCACCGAAGTTGAGATAGACCGACGAGGCGCCCGGTCCGCCGTTGACGGCGAACGTTACGGGACTATCCTTGCCCGCCACCGTGTAAGCGGTGAACACCACTTCGGCGGTGATGTTGCCCTTGTCATCGCGCACGGGCAACGAGCCAACGGTGACGGTGTATTTCAGCGATCGGCCGTCCACGCTGGTGCTTTGCGAAACGTGTGCGTCGGCCGGCAGCGCAGGGAGGTGGAAGCCGTTGCTGGTGGCGGCATCATCGGCCGATGCCGGCTTGTCCGACTTGTGTTTGTCGGCGACGATAGCCGATACGTTGAAGCCCGCCAGCACGAGTGCCGCCAGCACGGCGGATTGCAGAAGCTTGCGCACGAATGTGTTCCCCATCGATCGAAGGCATAAGCCTAACCCGGCCGCCGCGGCGAGGGAGTGTGCATAAAGGCATGGTTGCGCCGCGCACTGGACGGTATCCGCGCGTCAGGTTGCTGGATGTGCAAAGCCGAACGGGACGATTTTCATCGTCCCGTTCGGTGACTTCTGCGCTACGTGCTGGCGCTCAGCGGTTGATCAATGACCATTATCGTCGTGGCGATCGCCGTCGTGATGGGACTGCTCATCACCACGACCTGCCGGCCGTCCCTGAGCCGGCTGCGGTCGCCCCTGCTGGGCGGGTGCGCCCTGACCCGGTGCGGGGCGACCCACCGGACCCTGACCCGGTACGGG
>CBAAAD010000278.1:0-4735 GCA_964658785.1 uncultured Methylobacterium sp. | reverse complement strand
GCGTAATCCTGCGCAATGTCCTTCAGCAGAAACGGCACGCCGGCAAACGGCCCATGCAGCGGCCGCTTCGCGCGTTCGCGTGCAACAGCATCCATCGGAATGCAGATTGCCGCCAGTTTGGGATTCACCTCGGCTGCCCGCGCCATCGCGGCCTCCAGCACTTCAGCCGCCGACACATCCCCGCGAGCGATCAGCGCGGCCAGACCCGTAGCGTCGTAATCGCAGTATTCGTTGAACATGCGCAGTCCTTTTGAGGCGAGGTGCGGCGAGCGTCAGGTTATCGCGGTACGACCACCGCCGGACTGAGATTGAGCTTGGCAGACCGCCGTGCAAACCCACGATCGTCAAACGAAGCGAGGTAGCGGCACTCGGCATAGCTGGCGTGATGCAGCGCGTCGGCGAAATCGAGCCCGGCCGCCTGATTGCTCAGCGCCTGCGCCACGCGCTGCCGATCCTCGATCTCGATATGCGGTTGCGCCAGCAGATGGTTGAAAACTTTGGCAATAGCCGCGGCGCTATAACCGTAAAAGCCTCGCAGTACCCACTCCAGCTCAAGCAACACGGTCTTGCATACCGCCAACGGTCGGCCAGCGTCGATCAGCTCGGCCGCCAGCGCATGCTGGCGCTGTTCGGTCGCATCGTCGCTGGCCGGCTCCACGTAATAGCGCGCCAGTACATTGGTATCCAGTCCGGTGATATTGCGCATCCTTTTGCCCCTTCAGTACTTTCGATCGCTGGTGTGGTCGGTATGACTGATCAGCGTTTTTTGCCGAACAGGCTGGCCACGTCGAAATCGGCCGGCACAGCAGACCGCTTATGTTTCAGCATGCCGGCACCACTGTTCTGCACGGCAGTGTGAGCGTGTACTACCTGCAGCTCGGCGCGATCGCCCACGAGCGAAAAACGCACCCGGCTGCCAGCGCGAATGCCCAACCGCTGCCGCACCGCCTTGGGAATGGTGACCTGGCCCTTGCTGGTTACCGAAAGTTCGTCCATCGACGTCGCCCCCAAAAGTATTACCTGGTAAGAATATTATGAGCATGCGCCGAAAAAAACAATCGAGGCCGAGCAGCCAGGTGCATATGTGCCATATCGCCGGCCATCGTGGTTGCAAACCTCAGTGCCCCGCATAACTTGTCAACTCAAGCTCAACTTCGTTTGGCACATCACATGGCGTCTCATATCCACTTTCGATTCCAATGATGATGGCACCGCAAAGAAAGCGCCCCGACATGCGGGGCGTTTTCTTCCTAATGGCGGCAGTCACCGAATAATCGAAGGCGAAGCACCGTGCATAAACACCCGTTCCCGTCGTTCCACGTCGTAAACAACGTCACTACGTCGCATCGCCCGTCTTGCCGGGGATCGGCGGTTCGCTGATCGGCCGCTCCGGGTCCACATCAGGCGTAATCGCAGGAGCCTTTTGCGGATCGCTGGGCTCGGGCGTGGTCGGCGATGGTGAGTGCGGGTGTGGAGTCGGTGGCTCTTCCTTCGGCGGCGGAAAGTCGGGGCCGTCGGGATCGGCGGGGGGATCGATCGGTTCGGGGTGACGGGGAATCGGAATGTCACCGGGTTGCTGATGCGTCACTGCGTTACTCCTCGGCCGGAACGTCGGCCGCATGATCGGTTAATCGGCTTGCTTGCGCGTGCGCGCCGCTTTCTTCGCGGCCGCCGATCGCCCGGCCGCGCCCTTGGTCTTCACCGCTTTCTTTGCCGCCGCCGACCTCGAGGCGGCCGTGCGCTTGGCGCTGGCCTTCTTGGTCTGCGCGGACAGCGCCTGGGTCGATGCCGCGCTATGGCCTTCCTTTTTCAGCGCCTTGGTGGTCGCCTTGGAGCGTGTGGCCGAAGGCTTGTGTGGATGCGCGGCAGCCTTCGTATCCTGCGCGGCTTTTTTCTTCACCGTCTTGCTGGCGGTTTTCGACACCGGCGCCTTGATGCCGTCGCGCCGCGCTTCGGAGAGGCCAATCGCAATCGCCTGCTTGGTCGACCGCGCGCCGTGCTTGCCCTTGCGAATATCCTCGATCACCTCACGCACGTATTCACCTGCCTGCGTGCTGGCAGACTTACCCTCGCGCCTGTCCTTCTTCGCGGCAGCGCGCGCTTTCTCAATAGTCATGGCGATGACCCTGCGTACGACGTCGACCAGCGACATTGCCCCGATTTAGCGCGTCAAGCTGTGGAAGGCGTGTCAATCGGGAGTTGGGGGATTGGGCAGCTCATCAGGCGCATAACCAAGTCGCCACCGACTTACGAAAGCTCCGTCCCACTCGAAAAAGGCACGCTGATGCTTATGGTCAAAACCAATCGGTCCATTGGCTACGCCCAACCGCCCGCTCCTTGCATTCCGGCACCGGGGCTGAGTTAATCAGCCTTTACCTACACGCCGGCAGGACGCTCGGATGACCCCAGAAGCCAAAGCCCGGCAAAGCATCGATCAGAAGCTTGAAGAGGCCGGCTGGACTGTCCAGGACACCAAGGCCATCAACCTTGGCGCGTCCGCGGGCGTTGCCGTGCGCGAGTACCCTACCGACACCGGCCCCGCCGACTACGTGCTGTTTGTGAATCGCGAGCCGGTAGGCGTCATCGAGGCCAAGCGCGACGAGGCCGGCGAAAACCTCACCGCCCACGAATTCCAGACCGAGCGCTACGCCAACGCCACGCTGAAATGGCGCAAGGGCAACCAGCCGCTTCGCTTTCTTTACGAAAGCACCGGCCAGATCATCCATTTCACCGATGGCCGAGACCCTGCGCCGCGCGCACGCGAGCTGTTCCACTTTCTGCAGCCGTTGACGCTGGCGGCTTGGGCGGCAGAAACCACGACCTTGCGGCAGCGTCTGGTCGAAGATATGCCGCCGCTGCCCGAGCGCAATCTGCGCGATTGCCAGGTCAGCGCCGTTACTGGGCTGGAAAAATCGCTGGCGATGAACAAGCCGCGCGCTCTGGTGCACATGGCTACCGGCGCCGGCAAAACCTTTACCGCCATTACGGCGATCTATCGCCTGCTCAAGTTTGGCGGCGCCAGGCGCATCCTGTTTCTGGTCGACACGCGCAACCTCGGCAAGCAGGCGCATCAGGAGTTCATGGCGTATACCCCGCCGGACGACGGGCGCAAGTTCACCGAGCTCTACAACGTACAGCGCCTGTCCAGCAGCCATATCGACCCACATGCGCAGGTCTGCATCAGCACCATCCAGCGCATGTATTCGATCCTGTCCGGCGAAAGCATCGATGACTCGGCCGAAGACATCTCGCTCGCCGAACTGCCGGTCACACAGAAACAGGCCAAGCCCGTACGCTACAACCCGAACGTGCCCATCGAAACGTTCGACTTCATCGTCATCGACGAATGCCATCGCAGCATCTACAACCTGTGGAAACAGGTGCTCGATTACTACGACGCTTTTCTGATCGGCCTCACCGCCACACCGGACAGGCGCACCTACGGTTTCTTCAACGAAAACGTGGTGGCCGAATACAGCTACGAGCAATCCGTGGTCGATGGCGTGAACGTCGGCTACGACGTGTTCGAGATCGAAACGCAGATCACCCGCGCAGGCGCCGAGCTGAAGGCAAAGGAGTGGGTCGACCACCGCGACCGTGAAACGCGCAAAAAGCGCTGGGCCGAAACCGACGAAGACCTGGCCTACACCGGCAAGGAGCTGGACCGCTCCGTGGTCAACCTCAGCCAGATCCGCCAGGTCATCCAGGCCATGAAAGACGCCGTGGAAACCAGCATCTTCCCCGGCCGTAAAGAGGTACCCAAGACGCTGATCTTCGCCAAGACCGACAGCCACGCCGACGACATCATCAAGCTGGTGCGCGAGGTGTATGGCGAAGGCAACGCTTTCTGCAAAAAAGTCACCTACAAGGCCGACGAAGACCCGGACACCATCCTGTCCAACTTCCGCAACGACTATTACCCGCGCATGGCCGTCACCGTCGACATGATCGCCACCGGCACCGACGTGAAGCCGCTGGAAGTGCTGCTGTTCATGCGCGACGTGCGCAGCAAGGGCTACTACGAGCAAATGAAAGGCCGCGGTGTGCGCAGCCTGGACGCCGAGTCGCTGAAAAAAGTCAGCAACAGCGCCGACAGCGCCAAGACGCACTTCGTGCTGATCGACGCTATCGGCGTGGAGAAATCGCTCAAGACCGAAAGCCGCCCGCTGGAAAAAAAGCCCGGCGTCTCGCTCGACGCCCTGCTCAAAAGCGTCGCCGTCGGCGGCCGTGACGACGACACCGTGCTCACCCTGGGCAATCGCCTCGTGCGACTGACCAAACAGCTCGATGACAAGGCGCTGGCGCGCATCAAGCAGACCTCCGGCGGCGTCGCCCTGCAGGATCTGGCGCGCGGTCTGGTCAGCGCGCTCGACCCCGACCGCGTCGTTGCCGATGCGTTAGACAACGCCAGGGCCGCCGGCATCACCCGCAGCGAAAGCACGCTGACCGAAGACGAACTCGCCACCGTGCGGCTACAGCGCATCAGCGCCGCCTGCATGCCGTTCGATGATCCTAGACTCCGCGACCTGATCGAATCGGTGCGGCGCGAGCGCGAGCAGCTGATCGACCATATCAATCTGGATCAGGTCACCTATGCCGGTTTCAGCGCGCAGGCTGAAGAACAGGCGCGCGCCACCGTGCAGACATTCAGCAACTACCTGCGCGAACACAAGGACGAAATCGCCGCGCTGGATTTTTTCTACCAGCAGCCCTACCAGCGCCGCCAGCTCACCTT
>CBAAAD010000277.1:0-4754 GCA_964658785.1 uncultured Methylobacterium sp. | reverse complement strand
TTCATTGCGCGCCGCGTGGCGCCGGGCGCGCATCCGGCGCTGCGGCTCGGGCTCGCCGCGCTGGCGCGGCGGCGCACGCTGAGCCTGATCCAGGCCACGGCACTCAGCCTCGGCCTGTGCGCGCTGCTGCTGCTCGCCGTTGTGGCGCCCTCGCTGTTGCAGGGCTGGCGGCAGGAGCTGCCCAGCGACACGCCGAACTGGTTCGCGCTGAACCTGCAGGATGACCAGCGCGCCGGCTTCGACAAAGCGCTCGCCGCCATCGGCGGCAACAAGCTCAACATGGCGCCGCTGGCGGTGGGCAAGCTCACGGCGATCAACGGCAAGCCGGTCGACTCGATCAAATTCCCCGACGAACGCTCGAAGGATTCAGCCGACCGCCAGCTGCGCCTGTCGTGGGCCAGCGATCTGCCGCCGGCCAACCAGATCGTTGCGGGCCAGTGGCCGTCGGCGCATCCGGCGCAGGCCGTGGTCTCGATCGATACGATGTGGCGCGACATGTTTTCGCTGAAAGTCGGCGACACGCTGAGCTTCAACGTCGGCGAAGGCAACCTCGATGCGACGGTCGGCAGTATCCGCAAGGTCGACTGGAGCTCGTTCCGGGTCAATTTCTTCCTGCTGCTCGATCCCGATCACGCCAGCAGCCTGCCGCATACCTGGCTGGCCAGCTTCTATCTGCCGCGCACGCAGGCGACCCAGCTGGCGCAGCTATCGCGTACATACAGCAACCTCAGCCTGATCGACGTGGACGCACTGCTGGACCGCGTGCGCGAGATCGTCGATCGCGTGGGCAATGCGGTGCGCTGGATACTCGGCTTCAGCCTGCTCGCCGGCGCGCTGGTGCTTTCCGCAGCGCTGGCCGCCAGCGCCGCCGAACGCCGGCACGAAGCCGCGCTTCTGCGCACGCTTGGCGCGCGGCGCAACCAGCTGCGCGCGGCCGCGGCCTGCGAGTTCGCCCTGCTCGGCCTCGTCGCCGGACTCACGGCCGCCCTGGGCGCCGCCGGTGCGGGCCTGTGGATGGGCCAAGCGGTATTTCATATCGACGGATTCGTACCGCCGCTGTGGCCGCTGGCGCTCGGCGCACTGGGCGCGGCGCTCGTGGTGATGCTGCTGGGACTGGCCGGCACGCGCAAGGTCACGCAGACCTCGCCTATGCGTTTGCTTCGCGAGGGATAGGTACACTGCTGCCGGATGTTTTGTTCTTGACGATCAGCGCAGCACAAGGGAAGCACGCATGTATACGCTCTACTACTCGCCCGGCACCGCCAGCATGGTCGTGCATCTGGCGCTGCTGGAAATCGGTGCGCCGCATGAGCTGCGCCTGGTTGATTTCGAAGCGGACGAACAGCACAGCGCCGAATATCTGAAGCTCAACGCCAGCGGCGTCGTGCCCACGCTGGTGATTGATGGGCGCGCGCTGACCGAGTCTGCCGCGCTGCTGATGATTCTGGCCGAGCGTCATCCGGAGTCGACGCTGGCGCCGGCGATCGGCACGCCGGCGCACGATGCCTGGACGCAGTGGATCGTGTATCTCAGCAACACGCTGATGTCGACGTATCGGCTGTGGTTCTATCCGGCCGAGCTGGGCGGTCACGGGCACGATCCGGCGATACGCACGGCGCTGCAGAACAAAATCGAAGCAGTGTGGGATCGGCTTGAAGCGCATCTGCAAAACGCGGGGCCTTATCTGCTCGGCGCAGAGTTTTCCGGCGCGGACCTGCTGCTGGCCATGCTGATGCGCTGGTCGCGCAACATGCCGCGGCCGGTCAGCGAATGGCCCGCCTTGAATCGCCTTGCCGGACTGATCCGCGCGCGCCCAAGCTGGCAGAAGCTGTACCAGATCGAAGGACTGAGCGGATGGTGATGAAGGACCTGGCTGCCGGAATACCGTCGCATGAGTGAGGCTGAAGGTTCGAACGACGCGCCGTTTTCGTGGCGCAAAAAGCTGAAAAGCGAGTGGCTGCTGCTGGTGTTCGGCACGCTGACGATTCTGCTGGCGCTGATCGATCCGCAGCCGCTGTCCAGCTATCACCGCTGGCTGCAGCTGCCCACGCTGGCCGGCCTGATGGGCTTGCTGATCGCTATTCAAGGCATACGCGACAGCGGCCTGGTGCAGCGCGCAGCCGCCGGCGTGGTGGCGCGCGCGCATTCGCTGCGCGGGCTTGGCCTGCTGCTGGTGGTTGCCACGGCGATACTGTCGATGGTGCTGACCAATGACGTAAGCCTGTTTCTGATCGTGCCACTGACGGTCGCCATTGGCGGCATGTCGAATCTGCCGGTGCTGCGCATGGTGGTGCTGGAGGCGCTGGCGGTAAACGCTGGTTCTACGTTGAGTCCGATCGGCAACCCGCAGAACCTGCTGCTGTGGCAGCACGCCAAGCTGCCGTTTCTGCACTTTGTGGTCGCCATGCTGCCGGCGGCCGCGGTGATGTTTGTTCTGCTGGCCGCATTCACCCTGCTCTGGCTGCCACGCCACAGCGTGCAGCTGAGCATGGACAAGATGGACGGCCAAACGGTCTCGCGACGACTGGGCGTATCGTCAATGATCGGGCTGGCTGGGATGGTCGTGTTGATGGAATACGACCAGGCCGCGTTGGGCGCCGTCGCGCTGCTGGTGCTGTTCGCGCTGCTGGCGCGTGCGAGCCTGGCGCGTATCGACTGGCTGCTGCTGGTGACCTTTGCCGCGATCTTTCTGGGGCTGGGCCATTTCGCCGAGCTGCCGCTGGTGAAACACGGGCTGGATCAGCTCGACTTCAAACAACCGCTTACCGTATTCATCAGCGGCATTCTCGCCTCGCAGCTGATCAGCAACGTGCCGGCTACGGTGCTGCTGCTGGATCGCACGCCGGATGCCATTGCGCTGGCCGTGGCAGTAAACGTCGGTGGCTTCGGCCTGGCAATTGGCTCATTGGCCAACCTGATCGCGCTGCGGCTTGCCAAGCAGCCGCACGGTCTGCGCCTGCTGCATCTGGTATCGATTCCGTTTCTGCTGGTCAGCGCACCGCTGGTCTATCTGGCGTGGCGACTTCTGGGCTGATGCTGAACCGGCTCAGTCGTCATCGCGCGGCAGGCTCAGCTTGCCCTTGACGCGCGCATGGGTGACGTCGCCGCTGCCCATCGCACCGAGGCTGAAGCTGCCGCCAACGTCCTTGACGCCGAGATCGCCCGAACCCAGCGTATCGGCATGCACGCTACCCGTTACCTTGCGCAGCATGACGTCGCCCGAACCGATGCTGCCGATCGTCGCATCGCCCTTGATGCCTTCGATCTTGACGTCGCCGGACCCTACCGAACTCAGCTCCAGGCTGCCGATGTCGTTGGCGTCGAGGTCACCGGCACCGACGCTGGCGGTGTATTTGCCCGCGACGTGCCGCACGTGCAGGTCGCCAGAATTCACGTGGCTCTGCAGCTGCTGCACGCCGTTGACGGTAGCATTACCCGAACCCACGCCAAGCGACACGGGCATACGGGCCGGCAGCTGCATGTTGATATCCAGATACGCATAGGAGCTGCCAAAAATATTCGAGGGCGCCTGACTGTCGGCGCCGATGTCGATCAGTAGCTGATCACCGGCGAGCTTCTGGCTGACCTGCAGGCTGTTGAGCACCGCGTTGTCCGACGTGCAGGCGTGGCCGGTAATCATCAGCTTCTGCACCGCGTTATTGGCGATCAGGTGCAGGTTGTGGCTATGCACTTCGATCTGCACCGCTTTGACACCGGCCAGGTTGATCTGCATGTTGCGCGGCGCCTGGTATTTGCATGGCGCCGCCGCGAAGGCCGATAGCGGGGCCAGCAAAAGAACAGCGATAAAGAAACGGCGCATGGTGAAATCCGTGATGAGGCAAGGCCTGTAGGATGCCACCGGACACGGAAAGGTTGCACGCTTGCGTGTCAGCGGTGTGCCGTGGCCGTGCGCGGCAGCGTGAAATTCCCGATGGATCGGATCATTACTCCCGCTCGATCGCCTTCGCACGCTGCCAGAGCGCTTCCTGCGCGGCAAGATCTTGCTCTGCGAAATGCTGGCCATCGGCGGCGGCCAGCGCCTCCATCTGGCGGAAGCGTCGCTCGAACTTGGTGTTGGCATGTCGCAGCGCGCGCGAGAAATCGACCTTGGCGTGCCGCGCCAGATTCACCATCACGAACAGCACGTCGCCGATTTCGTCTTCCAGCCGCGCCGGGTCCGCGCCCGCAGCGAATTCGGCGCGCACCTCGTCCACTTCCTCGGCCAGCTTGGCCAGCACCGCCGTCGGCTCGGGCCAGTCAAACCCCACGGTGGCGGCGCGCTCCTGCAATTTGCGCGCACGCTGCCAATCCGGCAGCCCGGAGGAAATGCCGGCCAGCGCGCTGTCGTCCGCCGGTGCTCCCTTGGCCATGCGCTCGGCCGTCTTGATGTCTTCCCACGCCTGCCTGCGCGCCGCATCGTCGACAAATGGCGTGTCGCCAAAGACATGCGGATGGCGGCGCGTCATCTTGCGGCTGATCGCATCGGCCACGTCGGCAAAGTCGAACAGGCCTTTTTCCTTCGCCATCTGCGCGTGGAAAACCACCTGCAGCAGCAGATCGCCCAGCTCGTCGCGCAGATCGTTCCAGTCGCCGCGATCGATCGCATCGACGACTTCGTAGGCTTCTTCCAGCGTGTAGGGCGCAACGGATGCAAAGTCCTGCTTCACATCCCACGGGCAGCCGCTGTCGGGATCGCGCAAACGCCCCATGATCGCCAGCAGGTCGTCAAGGCTGTAGCGCGTCGATTCAGTCAT
>CBAAAD010000276.1:0-4764 GCA_964658785.1 uncultured Methylobacterium sp. | reverse complement strand
AATGTCGAATCGCCTGCTGCGGCGACACGATGCTCCAGCCCAACGAAAGCACGCCGTACCATGCCGCGCCGGCCAGCAGCAGCAACGGCTCGCGCCACGGGTCCACCGCGTGTGCGCCGGGCTGATCGGCGCCGATCATCGTGTAGATCGACAAAATCAGCGTGGCGCCGGCGATGGTCGCGTAGCGGCCGCTCACCGCGCCCAGCATCACCAATAGAAACGTGGCGATCGGCAGGCTGGTGGCGAACAGCAGCGGATAGGGCAGCAGTTGTTCGATCGCAAAGGCGGCTATGGCGAAGCAGGCCATGGTCACCAGCAGGGTGCCTAGGCGATTGCGCCAGTGGTCTTCCGTCTCGGCCAGCGCGCAGGCGATGGCGCCCAGCATCGCTGGTATCGCCACCGCAAACCGGTGGCTGATCACGCACCACAGCACGATGCCGCCGAGTGCCAGAAACACTCGCACGCACTCGGCAAAGCGGTCCGATCCGCGCAGCCGGCGCCAGCGATAAGTAGGTAAGGAAGGCGTATTCACGGTTGCCAGCATACGTGACCGTTCCGGCGGACTGCGCATGAAAAACGCCGGCCTCGAAAGACCGGCGTTGAAGAGCTTCAGCGACGCGGCTTACTGACCGCGCATGCGGCCCTGGAAGCGCGTGGCGTTGTTGCCCATGTGCGGCAGCTTGATCTTGCCGATGGCGTTGATGCGCTCCTCGGCCAGGCGATCGGCGGCCAGATACGTCGGCACGTTTTCGGTCTTGCTGATTTCGAAGATGCGTCCGAGGTTGTAGTAGATCGTGCGCATCATGCGCATGGCGCGCTCGCGGTTGTAGCCGTCGATTTCCAGCGAGATGTTCATCACGCCGCCGGCGTTCACCGCATAGTCCGGCGCGTAAACCACGCCGCGGCGGAACAGCTCGTCGCCGATGGCGTCGGTGGCCAGCTGGTTGTTGGCCGCGCCGCAGATCACCTTGGCCTTGATCCGGTCGATGGTCTGCTCGTTCACCGTGCCGCCCAGCGCGCACGGCGAATACACGTCGGCATCGACGTCGTAGATTTCATCCAGGCCAACCGCTTCGCAGCCCAGTTCGTCGACGCAGCGCTGCACCAGCTCCTTGTTGATGTCGGTGACGAACACCTTGGCGCCCTGTTCGCGCAGCAGCTTGATGAACTCCATGCCGACGTGGCCGCAGCCCTGCACGGCGTAGCTGTGCTTGCCCACGTCCTCGTTGCCGTACTTGAACTGCAGCGCGGCCATCAGGCCCTGCAGCGTGCCGAACGCGGTGAACGGCGAAGGGTCGCCCGAACCGCCGTGCACCTGATGCACGCCGGTCACGTATTCGGTTTCGCGGAACACGTATTCCATGTCGTTGACGTCGATGCCCACGTCTTCGGCAGTGATGTAGCGGCCGTTGAGCGAGTTGACGAAGCGGCCGAACGCGCGGAACAGCGCCTCGGACTTGTCCTTGCTCGGGTCGCCGATGATCACCGCCTTGCCGCCGCCCAGGTTCAGGCCGGCCACGGCGTTCTTGAAGGTCATGCCGCGCGACAGGCGCAGCACGTCGTTCACGGCTTCCTGCTCGTTCTTGTACGGCCACATGCGCAGACCGCCGAGCGCGGGGCCCAGCACCGTGTTGTGGATGGCGATGATGGCCTTGAGGCCGGCGTCCTTGTTCTGGCAGAACACGACTTCTTCGTGACCGGTGTTGGCAATGGTTTCGAAAATCATTGGAACGGTTGACTCCATAAAGGACGGTGCCGGTTCGAGGCGTCGAGCGGCATCAGAAGGCAGCAGAGAAGGAAAAGCCGAAAAAACGCAGAGTCCGCGTGATGGGAAACGAGCAAGCGCAGCATGCACAGCCCCGGGCAGAGCCCGGGCATCAAATCAGGCGCAAAAGTTTAATACGTCCCCCGGCCAAAACGGTAACGCGTTGCATCATCGGCACCGCGCTGCCGTTTGGGAGGTCATATCGGCAGCCAGTAACCCGGCTTGAAATGCCAGCCGTCGCCGTGCCGCTCCCAGCGGGCGTCCACGTAGCGATAGTCGGGTTTGGCGGGTATCCATTCGCCGGGCACGAAAACGAAATCCTTGCCGTTCCACTTCCAGTAGCTGTGTGCTCTTACATAGCCGGGACGGTCTTTGACGGCCTCGAACACGAACGCCGGCGGCTCGCGCTTCACGACAACCAGATCGTGCGAATAGGTGCTTTCAAACAGCGGCCGATGAACCACCGGCTTGCCGTTGGACGGCTGCTCGGCACAGCCGGCGGCGAGCGCTGCAGCCAGCGAGAGCGTGACAAGAACAACGGCGCGATAAGCCATGGGTTGATTCCGAAGTGAGTAGTTGAAGCACCGGACGCCGAGAGAGTTTATCGCGGCAAGGTCGGCTCCGGTTTGCCGCCCAAAAAAACGCCCCGACCAGCGGGGCGTTTTCTTCGTTCCATGGGCAGCGTTGGCTGATCGAATCAGCCGACAACCCACACACCGGCGCGCCAGTGCCAGCCGTCCGGGCGCTGTTCCCAGTGCGGATGCACGTAGTGGTAGCCCGGGCGAATCGGCTCCCAGTGGCCTCGCACCGTGACGTACTGGCGGCCGTCCCAGCGGTAGTAGCTGTGCGCCCAGATATAGCCCGGCCGCGGCTGCACCTGCTCCACGATGACCGGCGGCGGCGGGCGCGGCGCGACCACTTCCACGTACTCACGCGGCGGTGGTGGCTGCTGCTGCACATAGACCGGGCGGTCGTGCACGACGCGCTCCTCCACGCAGCCACTGGCCAAGGCAGCGGCGAGAACTAACGACGTAACGGCGACAAGACGAATGGACATGGTAGGTGCCTTCCTTAGGGTTGTTTTGCTAGAGGCTTGATGTCTGGAGAAACATAAAGTGGCTGACGCGTCAGGTGGCGGCGGACGGCGTCGCTACAAAAAGTTGACCGCCGGCCGCAGGTGGTTGCGCGTTCAGCGCGCCCAGTAGCCGTTGCGGAAGCGCCAGCCGCCCGGTGCGTGATTCCAATACGCTGGGTGCCACACGTAACCCGGGCGACCACGTACCCAGTAACCGCCAATCCAGACATGGCGATGACGGTAGCCGTCCCAGCGCCAGTAACCGGGCGCCCACACGTAGCCATAACGCGGCGGCGGCACGCGCTCGAAGCGTGGCGGCGGTGGCGCCACGCCGACCTGGGTCGTCACATATACCTGTGCCGACGCGGGTGGCGCGTAGGTGGTCGCGCCAGCGAACGCCAGGCCGAGTCCGGCAACCAGGGCCAGCTTCAGAGGCATGCTTTTCATCGTTGATCTCCCGGCCGCACCATGCGGCTTCGGAAACACTAACGGCGCGCGATGCATGCTGTTGACTTCGTGCGACGCGCTCGTTCAGGTTTGAGCCGGGAGCCCAATATTCATCCCCCCTTCGCGAGCCGACGCGCGGTCCGGCCGCGAGCTGACTATGCTGTTCTGCAACAACTTTTTGACGCCCGCCCACGCGCCGACTAACGCAGCGCACAACAGCGTTGAGGGGCCAAGCCCACTAGAATTGAGGGTCTACCAAAGTCAGTTGTCGGAGTTGCGCCATGAGTACGCCCGCCAAGCACGTTCCCGAAACCGACACGCAGGCCGAAGCCACGCCGCTGCGCTTTGTCACCGCCGCCAGCCTGTTCGACGGCCACGACGCGGCGATCAACATCATGCGTCGCATCATCCAGGCGCAGGGCGCCGAGGTGATCCATCTCGGCCACAACCGCTCGGTCGAAGACGTGGTGCGCGCCGCCCTGCAGGAGGACGCCGACGCGATCGCACTGTCGTCCTACCAGGGCGGCCACGTCGAGTACTTCAAGTACATGGTCGACATGCTGCGCGAGCGCGGCGCCGGCCACGTGCGCGTGTTCGGCGGCGGCGGCGGCACCATCACGCCGGAAGAAATCAAGGAGCTGCAGGCCTACGGCGTCGAGCGCATCTATCACCCCAACGACGGCATGAAGCTCGGCCTCACCGAGATGATCGAAGACGTGATGGCGCGCGCCGGCACCGGCGCGGCCGAACGCGCGCAGACTGAAACGGCGGGCGTGCCCACGGCCGATATCGACGACGAAATTTCCATCGGCCACATGCTCTCCGCCATCGAAGAGGGCAAGCTTGCCGACGCCGACCTCGCACTGCTGCGCAAGCAGTGGGCGCTGGCTGGCAAGCAGACGCCCGTGCTCGGCCTCACCGGCACCGGTGGTGCCGGCAAGTCGTCGGTAGTCGACGAGCTGCTGCTGCGCTTTCTGCACGCTTTCCCCGAGATGCGCATCGCCGTGCTCGCGGTGGATCCGACGCGTCGCCGTTCGGGCGGCGCGCTGCTCGGCGACCGCATCCGCATGAACTCGTTGCGCAGCCACCGCGTGTACATGCGCTCCATGGCCACGCGTCGCCAGCACGCGGCCACCAGCATCGTGCTGCACGACTGCATCGATTTTCTGAAGAGCCAGCCGTACGACCTCGTCATCGTCGAGACCGCCGGCATCGGCCAGAGCGATTCGGAAATCGTCGACCTGGTCGACTTTCCCGTCTACGTGATGACCAGCGAATACGGCGCCGCCAGCCAGCTCGAAAAAATCGACATGATCGATTACGCCGAGCTCATCGTGCTCAACAAGTTCGACAAGCGCGGCGCGGAAGACGCCCTGCGCGACGTGCGCAAACAGTGGAAGCGCAACCGCACCGCCTTCACCCTGAAAGACGACGACGTGCCGGTGTATCCCACCATCGCCAGCCAGTTCAACGACCC
>CBAAAD010000275.1:0-4779 GCA_964658785.1 uncultured Methylobacterium sp. | reverse complement strand
GCATGGCGCGCGCGCCGTCGGCGTCGCCCATGTCGACATAGGCGCGCGCCAGATCGAGCTTGGTATCGACGGGATCATCGTTGAACTCATCCAGACCCAGACCGTGGCTGTCGACGTGCTCGTGGGCCGGTTCAACCGGCGCGGGATCCTCAAACGTAAAGCTGGGGGCCGATTTTGCCGGCACCGAGGGAGAAAGCTCGGCGTGCGAATCTGGCTCGTTTGCCGTATCAAACGGAACGATATCCTCAGGCTCCTCAGCGACGACATTCGGCCGATCCGGCGCACTGGCGTCAAAATTGAAGTGATACTCACTGACCATCTTGGTCGGCGGCAACGGCAGCGGCGGCATGGCTGACGGTGTTTTCACTGCGGGAGCGTCGAAGTCGGAAAACGCGTCATCCGACGGGTAATGGTCGATATCGAACGCGCGGCGCGCCTCGTTCACGTCCTGCGGCGGCAGTACGACGTGGTGATCGAACAGCGGATGATTCGGGGCAAGATCTTCGCCCATGTGCAGCACGTCCTGCCACTCGTCCTGATTGGTATCGGTAATGTGCGCGTGCATGGCTTCCGCGGCGGCCTCGAAGTGATCGACGTCGCGACGCGAGTAGTACAGCGTGACCAGTTCCAGGTGCAGCCCAATATCGTCCGGGTGTTCGGCCAGCTGGTCGAGCAGCTCGTTCTGATCGATGTCGCTGGGATCATGCCCGATCGACTCCGAGCCGAAACGGTCGGCCAGCGAGGCCGACCCTGCCTCGACCTCGGCAGCCGCCTTGCGGCGCCGGCCAAGTGCGGCCAGCAGCACCAGCACTACAACGGCGCCGGCGCCTGCCGCCCAGGCCCAGGTCTGCATGTACCAGGGTTCAGGGGCCATCGGCGCCGGGGTCGGTGTCATCACCGCGGACGGCTTCGTTACAGTGGGAGCAGGTGCCGCGGCCACGGGCGCCGGCTTTACCGAGCTTGACGCCGCCGGAGTGGCGCTGGAAGCCGATGTGCCGGCTATCGGCGCTGCGGCCGTGCCGGCCACGGCTGCGGGCGGCTTGGCGGCTACCGATGCCGCTTTGGCCGGGACAATAGGCGCCACGGCAACCACAGGCGCAGGCTGTGCCGGCAAACCGGCCGTTTTGCGCGCCGCGGCGAGCTTGTTCTGCAGATCGGCGATCTCACTGTCTTTCAGGGAGAGCAGCCGCTCATTCTTGCTGTTGATGTCGTTCAGATCCTGCAGGCGTGTCTTCAGATCATTGCTCTGCTGCTGCACGCTGGCGAGGCTTTCCTTCGTGCGCTGCAGCTCCTGCCGCAGACCCGCCGAAGACTGATCGCCCTGCCCGCCAACTCGCCCGCCCCGACCGTTCGAACCCTGCTGATCGGCTGCTGACACAAGCGCCAGACGATCGGCGGCGCTGTTGGACGCTGATGATGCCGCGCCAGAAGCCGGGGCGCGCGTGGCCGTGTCAGCCACGGTGGTCGATTTGCCGACCCGACCTGCGCGCCAGTCGCTGTTCTGCCGCTGAACTTCGGCAACCGCCGCTGCCGCGGCGAGCGTCTGCGCTTCAGCCGCGGTGGGTACGCGCAGGATGACGCCGCGCTTGAGCGCGTTGATATTGTCGCGATAGAACGCGTCGGGATTGGCCTGTTTCAGAGCGATCAGCATCTGGTTCATGCTGACACCGACACTGGGAGCGGTGCTGCGCGCGATGGACGACAGCGTCTGTCCGCTCTCGACCGGGCCGTATTTGCCTTTGCTTGCGCCGGCAGCGGCATCATCCGATTTCGGTTCTGCCGCCGGATGCCGCGGGTGCGGAGCGGGTGCAGGCGCCGCGGTGCTTGCGGCCGACGGCGTGGTGCGAGGCTGGCGCACCGGAGCCGCCGAGCGCGCCGGCGATGCGGTGGCAACGCTGGCGCCGGGCGTGGAATTGGGTGGATCGAGCAGAATGGCGAACTCGCGCACGCTCTTGCCCGCGTGGTCATTCACCTCGAGCAGCAGATCCAGATAGGGGTCGTTGACCGGAACCGTGCTGGTGATGCGGATAACCTGTCGCCCGCCGCTGTTCACCACGCTGAAGCTCAGCGGCACGTTGGTTCGACCGCCGACGATGCCGGCCCGCGCAAAGTCTTCGTTCGAGGCGAGCTGCACGGTCAGTCCCTTCAGCTCGGCCGGCGTCGCCGAACTGATCGGGATTTCAGCCAGCAGCGGCTGCCACAGTGCCGACTTGACCTGGATCTGGCCCATGTCCAGCGCGAGCACCTGACTGCTGCCCAGTGCCAACGCCACAAGCATCGACAGCTTCAACGAACGATTCATTGCGTTTTCCCCCAAACGACTCTTGACGCCATGGATGACGCCACTGATGAAGTTGCCGATGCGGCAGCCGTTGCCTTATACGCAGGGCCACTTTAGTTACATGCAGACCAATCAACAATAGCTGAAACGAACACTTGCAGTACATTCCTGCAACTCGTTCTCGCTATTTCAGCACTTTTAGCGGTGCCCCGCCGCCTGTTTGGCCTGCAGCGCCTGCAACTGCTGCTGCATCTGGCCAATCGCCTGATCCTGCTGCTGCAGACGTTCGCTGGCCTGCTTGCTGCCCGATTCCTGCCTGGCCACCGCGTCCTGCAGCTTCTTGACCTGGGCCTGCTGCTGTTCGAGCTTCTGCCTGGCTTGCGCCAGAGAAGCCTGCGTGGCCGCGGTCGACTTTGGCTTGTGCGCCCTCGCCTCGCCACCGGCCCACGCCGCCAACGAGGCGAACAACATAACCACACCGGCTGATTTCACTGCACGCGCCCTGATTGCTTGCGCCATTACAGATAGTCCTCGATCAGCTTTTCGGCAATCTGCACGGCGTTGAGCGCGGCACCCTTGCGGATGTTGTCCGAGACAATCCACAGGTCCAGCCCGCGCTCGTGCGAAATATCCTCGCGGATGCGCCCCACGTAAACCGCATCGGTGCCGGCCGCCTCTCCCACCGGGGTCGGATAACCGCCGGGCTTGCGCTCGTCGACCAGAATCACGCCTTCGGCCTTTTCCAGCAGCTCGCGCGCCTGCTCGGCGGTGATCTTGTCGGTCGTCTCGATGTGCACGGCCTCGGAGTGGCCGTAGAACACCGGTACGCGCACCGCGGTCGGATTGACCTGGATCGACTCGTCCTCGAGGATCTTGCGCGTTTCCCACACCAGCTTCATTTCTTCCTTGGTGTAACCGTTGGGCTGGAAGTCGTCGATCTGCGGAATGACATTGAACGCGATCTGCACCGGAAATTTCTTGCCCGGGTCGACGCTTTGGAAGTTCAGCAGCGCCGCGGTCTGGCGGCCGAGCTCTTCCATGCCCGTGCGTCCGGCGCCGGATACCGACTGATAGGTCGCCACGTTGATGCGCTCGATCTGCACCGCGCGATGGATCGGCGCCAGCGCCACCAGCATCTGCATGGTCGAACAGTTGGGGTTGGCGATGATGCCGCGGCGCGTGTAGTCGGCGATGGCGTGCGGGTTGACCTCGCTGATCACCAGCGGCACGTCGTCGTCGTAGCGAAACTCGGAGGTGTTGTCGATCACCACGGCGCCGGCCGCGGCCGCACGCGGCGCGTGCTCGCGGCTGACCGAACCGCCGGCAGAAAAGAACGCGATATCGACGCCGGCAAAATCATAGGTATCGAGCAGCTGCACGGTCACGTCCTGCCCGGCGTATTTGACCTTGCCGCCGGCGGATCGCTCACTCGCCAGCGGCACCAGCTCGCTGACCGGAAAATCGCGCTCGGCCAGGATCGCCAGCAGGGTTTCGCCGACGGCACCGGTGGCGCCGACCATGGCCACTTTGTAACTGCTCTTTTTACTCACGGGTTCATTACCTGCCATTCCAGTTCTAGAGATGTCTCAAGGGAAAACACGGCGCAGCAGCCACGATGCCGATATCCCGCAAGCGCCACAGAGTACACGTGCGGACATTTGGACGGCCAGTTGGGCGCTCACTTTGTGAGCCACTCGGCATTGATCGGCGTGGGCGGACGCCCCGCGTGCGGGCCATGACCCAACGCCGCAATGACATTGTCCGCCGCCAATGTGGCCATCGCGCGGCGCGTATCTTCGGTCGCGCTGCCGATATGCGGGCTCAGCACGGCATTCTCGAGCACCAGCAGATCCGGATGCACGGCCGGCTCGCCCTCGAACACATCCAGTCCGGCCGCCGCCAGCCGCCCTTCGCGCAGCGCCGCCGCCAGCGCCGCATCGTCGACGATGCCACCGCGCGCGATGTTCACCAGCACCGCGTGCGGCTTCATCATGGCCAGCTCGGCCGCGCCGATGGTGTGCCGGTTTTCCGGCGTGTACGGCAGCACCAGGATCAGATGGTCGGATGCGCGCAGCAGCTCGGCCTTCTCGACATAGCGCGCCTTGCACTCCTGCTCGATATCCGCCGTCAGCCGACGGCGGTTGTGATAAATCACCGGCATGCCGAAGCCGGCGCCGCGACGCGCAATCGCCTGGCCGATGCGGCCCATGCCCAGAATACCCAGCGTCTTGCCGTGCACGTCGACGCCGAGCCAGTCATCGAAGCGCATGCCGTGCCATTGGCCCGCCCGCAGCCAGCGCTCGGCGGCGCCCACGCGGCGCGCGGCCGCCAGCATCAGCGCCCAGGCGTAGTCGGCCACGCTCTCGTCGAGTACCTCGGGCGTATTGCAGGCGAGCACGCCGGCCTGGGTCAGTGCGGGAATATCCAGATTGTTGTAGCCCACTCCGAGGTTGGCGACGACCTTCAGCCGCCGGTTCCCCTCAAGCACCGAGGCATCC
>CBAAAD010000274.1:0-4788 GCA_964658785.1 uncultured Methylobacterium sp. | reverse complement strand
ACTTTCGGTGAACTTGCTCTTGCGCATCGTTGGTCTCCTTGGGGCTAGTTTGCCCTGAGACCTCCAGTTATGCCTGGATCAAGATTACGGGGAGTCGACAAACGCATGCGTGGCGATTTAAATTCGGCTTTCACATCCATCGAAGAATGCGGACGCATCACGATTTCCCTGTCAGAAAACCAAGGGCTACATAGGAAGAACAGCCCCACACGAAGCTCGTGAGGGGCCGTTCTGGGGTGCAGGTGATCAGTGTCATTGGCTCAGCACGTCATCAGGCGACGAAGAAAGTCAGTCGCTGGTTTAATGCGCCGCGTGGTCGAGGCAAACGGCGCCGGTCTTGTGATGTTGACCGCGCCTACGTCAGCGCTTGAACTTCGCCGTCGCGTGTTTTCTAGTACTGATACTGAAACGTCATGCCAATCGTGCGTGGCTGGTTGACGGCGACACGCCGCGTAGTGGGGAGGTCTGCGGAAATGGCCACCGGAAGATCGGTTTCGCCACGCTTGTCGAAAAGGTTGTTGGCGTAGAAGGAGATGTCGATGCCGTTGCGTCCTTCGACGCCCACGCGCAGGTTGGTCGTGGTGAAACCGCCGCGGCTGTAGAACGGGCTGGTGCGGTCATAGAGAAAGGTTTCACGACCGACATAACTGATGTCGGCACGCAGGAAGCCGTTGTAGTTTTCGTTGACCGGACGCCGGTATTCGGCCGCGGTGGATCCACTCAAACGCGGCACGTTGGGCAGACGGTCACCATTCTTCGCCGGCGTTCCAGGTACGTCGTTTTTCAGATAGGCGTCGGTGTAGCCGACACCCGCGCTGAGGGTGAGCGCATTGATCGGCAGAAACTTCACCTCCAGCTCGCCGCCCTGGCTGACCGCATTGCCAAAGTTGGCCGTGATGTTGAAGCCGCAGCTCAGCACGATTTGCTGCTGCACGCGGCTCCAGTCGATGTGGTAAACCGAGCCGTCGACCGTCAGCCGATTGTCCAGCCACGCTGTCTTCATGCCCAGCTCGTAATTCCACAGATAGTCCGGTCCGTATTTGTTGAGCTGTGACTGGCTCAAACCCAGACCGGCCACTTCGCTACCGCAAAGGGCCGCGGGTGCCGGATTGTTCGGGCCGCCGGGACGATAGCCTTCCGACGCCGTGGCATAAACCATGTTCGTTGGCGTCAGCTGGTACTGCAGCGTGAATTTGGGCGTGCTGCCGTAATCCTTCGATCCGTTCGTGACACTGCTGTATCCGCCGTTGAATACGCCATCGCCGGTCTGTGCGAACGATTGCTTGACCTCGAACGCGCGCATGCCGACGCTCGCCTTCAGCTTGTCGGTGATTTGATACGACGCCTCACCGAAGATCGCGTATTCCTTCAGATTGGCGTGGCGCGTGCCAGCGTAAATGGTGGCGAAGCCGGGGAAGGGTGTGCCGAAGGTTTCATTGAAGCCGGCCGGAAACGGAATGGATGAAGACAGCGGCGCGCTGACGTCGTGATAGAACCCGCCCAGCAGCGCCTGAAAAGGTCCGTCGAATTTGCTGGTGGCACGGACTTCTTCGGTGAACTCGTTGTTCTCGTACTCACCGTGCATGGGCACGGGGTAGACGGTGGGGAAGCCAAAGAAATAATTGACGACCTTGGAGGCGTCGTCGTTCAAGCTCACGTTACGCGTGAAGTACGAGGTCGACGACATCAACTCGAAACTTTGAAACTGCTTGTGGATGGCCAGATTGGAGATGGTCGATTTCTGGATATTCGCTTCGTTGACGTCGCGTACCTGATACGGGTCGGCAAGCGAGGCGGGGATCTTGTCATACGTAAACGGCGAGCCGAGTTTCGAATACTGGTAGATAAAACTCGGCGTGATGGTCAGCGTGTCGTCCGGCTTGATGAGCATCGCTGCGCGTGCGCCGTACGTCTTGTACGTGTTGACGTTGTCCCGTTTCTTGCCGTTGGGGTCGGCAGCCAGGTAGTTGGTGGGGTCGATCGGGTAGCGGTCGATATAGCCATCGTCATCGCGGTAATACGCCGATACCCGCAGTCCGACGACGCCGGGCATCAGCGGAATGTTGAGTACGCCGTTGATGTCGGCGTTCGGGCCGCCGTGATACGTGCCGGAGACATCCGTCTTGATGCGCCCTTCGACGTTGTCCGCATCGGGCTGGTTGGTGACGTACTTGATCGTGCCGCCCATCGAGCTCGAGCCGTAGATCGTGCCCTGTGGCCCCCGCAGTACCTCCACGCGCGAAATGTCGAACACCGATGGATCGATCACGCCGCGGGTCGACAGCAGCGCCGCGTTGCTGGAGGCAGCAATGGGTACATCGTCGAGGTAATAGCCCACGGTGGCGGCCGAGCCGGCACTGGAGGAAATGCCGCGAATCACCAGGTTGTTTTCGCCCGGCCCTGACGAGGCCACGTTGAGCGCCGGTGCAATTCTGGCCAGATCCAGCAGGCTGGTGACGCCCTGCCGCTCGAGCTGTTCGCCCGAGTACGCCGTCATGCTGATCGGTACCTTCTGGATGTTTTGCTCACGCTTGGCCGCGGTCACAACAATGCCTTGCAACGTCGTGGCTGATGGCGTCGGTTTGGAACGCGTTTCGGTCTTGGGCGGCGTCGGTTTGGCGGTGGTCGCGTCGGTGCCAGCGGACTCCTGCGCGCTCGCTGTATCGGCCAGCGTTGCACTGGCCAGGATGGCCGCGATGGTCGTGCACAGCAGCGCGCGCCGCAGATGACTATTCATGATTTTCCCCTGGCTGTGTCGCTGTCGAATGGAATGGATTTGTCGCTCCCGACCCGTCACGGACAGCCGCTCCGTCCTGGCTATCCGCCTCCCGCACGCGTGCTCTTTGACTACCGAGTGCTCACCCCGCCGCAAGCATCCGCGTATGCCGCATCGGCGACTGACGCATGCGTCGTGGACAAGCGTGGTCAACGGTTTACGTTCGCATGTCCCGATGCGCTCTCCCCGACGGCGCACCTTATGTTGCTGTGCGGCATACTTGATTTTGATCAGATCAAAAAATTTTGATGACGTCAAGCGTTTCAGGTTAGTCTTTCGCCAGTAACGCGTTTCTTTTGTTCGGTTCTTTCAAGTGGCCCATGGCGCGTTCGCTGTTAACGGGATTCATCGGTTGACATGCGTGCCGTGCGGGATCCGATAACGGCACCGCGCATCAGTGCACGTCCGCCGCTCGTCAAACGCGGCTTGTTACTTCTCTTTATGGGGGATCACCGTGAAAATTATTTCTCTCCTGTTTTGTGCAACCACAGCTATGGTTGTCGCCATGCCCAACGCTGCTCAAACCCCTGCTGATTCGTTGCATGCCTCGATCGAGAAGGCGCTTGATGCCAGCGCAGCGGCGTGGACGGCCGGCGACCTGGAAACCTTCATGAAGCTCTATGAGCATTCGCCGACGGTGCGCTACATCAACCCCAAGGGCGTTACCGTGGGTTATGACGCGATCCAGTCGATGTATGCGGCGCGCTTCCACAGCGGCAACGGCGCCAGCATGGGCCAGCTTTCGCTGCAGCTGATCGATGTCAAAGAAGTCGGGCCGAACTATGCATTCGTTATTGGACGCTACTCGCTGAAACCGGCCACGGGTGACACGGTATCGGGTATCACCACGCTGCTGTTCCACAAGGTGGGACAGCAGTGGCTTATCGTTGTTGACCACACGTCCTGATAATGTCCAGCAACGCGCTTCAGCGGGATAAATCCAGCGGATTGAGCATCGGTGCGGCGATTCGCGATCGACGCCGCGGGCTGGGTCTGACGTTGCAGAACTTTGCCAGCCGATCGGGTTTGTCGGTGCCGTTTCTATCTCAGATCGAGCGCAATCTGGCCTCACCATCGCTGCTCTCGCTGGAAGCGATTGCGCACGCGCTCGATGTCGACGTGGACTATTTTGTTGGCGTACCCACACCGAGTGAGATTGTCCGTCGCGCGAATGATCACGATCGCATCGGACTCGATTCACCCGTGGTGTACGAGCGGCTGAGCGGGCGGCACGCCGAGCGAAAACTGGAAGCGCTGCGCCTGATCGTTCCGCCGGGGCTGGTGGCGCCCACCATTCATCGCGAGGGCGAGGGTTTCTGGTACATCCTCAGTGGGGAGCTGGAAATGTGCGTCGGCAAAAAGAAGTTCGTTCTGCACGCCGGCGACAGCGCTCATTTCGATCAGCGCCATCCCTACAACATGCGAAACGCTGGCAAGGTCGAAGTGCGCATGATCTGGGTGGGCACGCCGGCGATTTTTAGCGACTGAGTCGTGCTGTGTGCGTGGAAAACGCTGTTCGTCCCCAGCCGATGGGAGTTCTCTTTTCAACGCTGAAGTATGTCGCCGACATGCCGAGCATGGTTTGATATTTTTCGTACGGCGACATGAAGTACGCCACAGAACATCTCGCTTCCGACCGTGTATGCGCCACCTAAACCGTCGCCAGCATTCGACCAGGTTCGCCCCGATCAATAACTGCCGACGGTCACCTTGAGCAGCGTCGGCCGGCTGCCGAAGTTGAGCCCGTAGTCGGTTTCGTCGCCGTTCCACAGGCGCTGCATCCGCCACTGGCCGTCGACGAAGCGACCCTGTTCGACGCGCAAGAGCTGGCCATGGCGGTGATCGTCGTTATGCCTTTCGAACTCGACCCGCGCATTGACGCCGGATACCAGAAACTCGGTATCGCTTTGCCGGACAATCAGCAGATGGCCGTCGACCGAGGCGTTGCCGGGAAGCTTGGCCGGCGCGTCACCCCACATCGGCGCACCGAAGGACACCTTGGCCTGCCAGCG
>CBAAAD010000273.1:0-4825 GCA_964658785.1 uncultured Methylobacterium sp. | reverse complement strand
CAACGGCTATGCGCGCGGCGCATTTTTATCACAGGCAAACCGGATCAGGTGCCGCGGGGTTTTGCGCGGTGCGTCGGTACCGCTGTCCACGGATCGTCCGGCCATGGATGCCGGGGGTAACGGCCCTTCAATTCCTTTTTCACTTCGGGGTAGGTGCGCTCCCAGAAACCTTTGAGATCCTGCGTGACCTGGATCGGCCGGCCCGCCGGCGACAGCAGGTGCAGAGTCACCGGGATGCGCCCGCCGCCGATGCGCGGCGTATCGGCCAGACCGAACAGCTCCTGCAGCTTGACGGCGAGCACCGGCGGTTCGTCCGGCGCGTAGTCGAGCCGGCGCTGCTGGCCGCTGGGCACGGCAAGGCTTTCGGGCGCCTGCGCGTCGAGCGTGCGGCGCTGCTCGTAATCGAACAGCGAGGCCAGCGCCTGCGACAGTTCCTCCGTGCTCAGCGCGTCGAGCGCGCGCTTGCCGTTGAGATACGGCGCCAGCCAGCGGTCGACGGAATCGAGCAAGGCCTCGTCGGAAACGTCCGGCAGGCCGAGTTCGGGCATCCACGCGCGCAGTGCCTGCATGCGCGCGCGCAGCCGCTTGGCGTGCTCGCCCCACGGCAACGACGCGATGCCCTTCGCGCGCACGACGGCGAGCAGCGCGGGCAGCGCATCTTCCGCACGCACCGGCACGCTGCGGCGCTCCAGCACGATGGCGCCGAAACGATGCTCGTCAAACGCCTCGACGAAAGCACGTGGCTCGTTCCAGCGCAGCGTGCGCTCGCGCACGAACTGCGCGGGATAGTCGCGCTCCAACGCCGCCGGATCGAGCGGGGCGGCAGACAGAATCAGACTGTCGCGTGCCTCGTGCCGCAGATCCAGCACCACCAGCCACGGCTCACCGTGCAGCGCGGTGTTTTCGTGCAGGCGCGCGCCGCGGCCGTTGGCCAGCGTGTAGCGCAGGGCATTGGAGTCATCGCGGCGCGCCACGCGATCGGGAAACGCGTGCAGCAGAAGATCGCCGACGGCGTGGCTGTCCGGCATACCGCTGGCCGGCGTTCGGACGTCCAGACGTCTGCGCCAGCTTTTGCTGATCTGCTCAATCGCGGCCAGCGCGCCAGCGTCGACGTCCATGGATGGACTAGTGCCGCGAGCGCAGGATACGCTGGAGCGGCCGACGTCCATGGATCGACCCGTACCACGCCGATCGCGCCATGCGTGCAGGGCCGTAACGCGAGCACGGAAGTCGTCGCTGCGCGCCTGCTCGCCGCGCATGGGCGAGCGCGCCTCCATCAGCGCCAGCAGATCGCAGATCAGCGGCCGCAGAACCTCCGGCGCGCGCAACGCGGCCGCCGCCAGCCGCGGGCTGGCGCCCAGATCCAGCATGGCGCGGCCCAGCGGGGTAATGCGCATGGCGTCATCCAGCGCGCCGAGGCTGATCAACAGTGCGCGTGCCTGCGCCAGCGCGCCGCTGGGCGGAGCATCCAGCCACGGCAGCGCGTCGGTATTAGTGGTCGTCACGCCCCAGGCGGCCAGCTCCAGCGCCAGTGCGGACAATTCGGCATGGCTGATTTCCGCGCGCCGCGCCGATTCCAGCCGCTTGCTCTGCGGCCACAGCCGATACGCCGTGCCGGGCGCCACGCGACCGGCGCGGCCAGCCCGCTGATCGGCCGACGCCTGGGAAATAGTGACGACATCCAGCCGGGTAAAACCCGAGTTGGGATCGAAGCGCGGTTCGCGCGCCAGCCCCGCGTCGATCACCGCGCGAATGCCCGGCAGGGTGATGCTGGACTCCGCCACATTGGTCGCCAGCACTACACGCCTCATACCAGCTGGCCGCATACCGGATTCTCCTGGCGCCAGGGCGGCCTGCTGCTCGACCTGAGAAAGCTCGCCGTGCAGCGCCAGCACCTCGACGTTCTCCTGCGTGATCGTCTGGGCCAAAGCATTTTTTGCCCGGACGATCTCGCGCTGACCGGGCAGAAACGCGAGCACGTCGCCCTCGTTTTCGTCCAGCGCCTGCCGCGCGACGCGGGCGAGGTGGTGCTCGACCGTTTCCTGCGCGCGTGCCGGTGGATGCTCGATACGCACCGGGAAACTGCGCCCGGGGCTGGTGATGCGCGGCGCGTCCAGCCACTGCGCGATGCGCTCGCCGTCCAGCGTGGCGGACATCACGATCAGCCGAAGGTCCGGCCGCAGCGTGGCCTGCACGTCGAGCGCCAACGCCGCGCCCAGATCACCGGCGAGATGCCGCTCGTGGAATTCATCGAACACGATCGCGCCGATGCCGCCGAGCTCCGGATCGTGCTGGATCAATCGGGTGAGAATGCCCTCGGTGACCACTTCGATGCGCGTTGCCGCGCTGACCTTCGACTCGAATCGGATGCGGTAACCGACGGTTTGTCCAACCGCCTCGCCCAGCTGCTGCGCCATGAACTGCGCGGCGGCGCGGGCCGCGAGACGGCGCGGCTCCAGCACGATGATCTTGCTACCCGCCAGCCACGCCGCATCGCGCAGGGCCAGCGGCACCTGGGTGGTTTTGCCCGCGCCGGGCGGCGCCTCGAGCACCAGCCGCGGATGACTGGCCAGCGACGCGCCGATTTCCGGCAGCAGCGGCGTGATCGGAAACGCGATGACCGAAGAAGTGTGGCTCGGGGAAGGCGGCGATGCATTCATCGCCGCCAATGATAGCGGCTGCCGCGCAGCGCCTATGGAAGCACGTGCGACGAACCGTCCATGGTTCGTCTATCGACAGCCAGCGATCAACTAGGGAGTCGCGGAGCCAGCCAGGCAGCTGTTTTGCTGCTTGCGCGCCGCATCGGCGCTGCCCAGCCGATTATTGTGCAGGCGTGCCTGCGCGATCACCGCCCAGTTTCGTTGGCACAGCGATCCGCGGTGAGAACCCTGCCGCCACGACTGCATGGCCAGATCCTGCGCGTTGGCAAAATCGGACTGGCGCAGCGCGTCTTCCGCGTGCTGCTGCAGCTGCTCGGGCCAGCTGGGGGCGGCAGGAGTGGACGATGTGGGCAGCGGCGTGACAACCACCGGCGAGCTGCCTGACGAAATGCCGGCCTGCAGGGCGGTTTCAACGGCAAGCGTCATGGGCTTTGTGCTGTTGCTCGCGTTTGACGAGCGCAGCGGTGCCAGTGATTCGAACTTGCTTTGATAATCGTCGGTGATCTGCTTGGCATCTTCGCTGCCGCGAATGACTTTCGGCGTGATCAGTACGATCAGCTCGGTACGGTTACGATTGCGGTTCGTCGTGCCAAACAAACGACCGAACACGGGAATGTCGCTGAGAAAGGGAACGCCGGTATCGGCCTTGCTTTCATCCTGGGTGATCAAACCACCGAGAAGCACGGTTTGCCCGCTCTGCACCGCAACCTGCGTCGCCACATCGCGTTGAGCAATGGTGGGGTTGCCCTGCGAATTGGTCGTTGTCGACGCCGTGCTCACCTGCTGATGCACGCTGAGATAGACCAGACCACCTGGATTGACACGCGGCTGCACGTCGAGAATGACGCCGGTAGGGATGTAGGTCACGGAACTTGCCGTGGTGTTGGTGTTACTTATGCCGCCCAGGCCGATCAACGAGGTCTGATTGATCGGTATCTGGTTGCCCACCTGGATATGCGCTGGCTGGTTGTTCATGACAACCATCGACGGTGCCGACAGCGTCTTGGTGTTACCGCTGGTCTCCATCGCGCTGATCGCGACTTGCGTATTGCTGTTGATGAAAGAATAGAAAAGCGTGTCACCGCTTGTAGGTATCGTGCCACCGCCGCCCACGCCGATATTGCGATGGCGATACGACTGGCCCGGTGTGATCGAGCCGTCGGCGTTTGTGGTCGCGCCGGTCAGACCGTCGAGGTAATACTGCACGCCGAAAGCAAACTGGTTGGTAAGCGTCACCTCCAGAATGCGCGTTTCGATCTGCACCTGCAGCGGCACGTTATCCAGCTTTTTGATGGCCGACTGCATTTCCTTCCACTGCGCCGGGCGCGCGCGCACCAACAGCTGATTGTTGCTGTCAACCGAACCGATGTGCACGCTGCCGTCGCTGGAGCTGTACTGCTGATCCGACGAGGCGCCGCCGTTGTTGCCGCCTACGCCAGCGCTGCTGCCGTTGGTGCCCGTGCTGCCGAGTCCGCCCATGCCTGACGAACCACCCAGACCGCCGCTGGTGCCGCCCATACCGGAGTTCAAACCACCGCTACTGCCCAGACCGCCGCCCAGGCCGGATGTGCCGCCCGAACTGCCCAGGCCGCCAAGGCCGCTGGTGCCTGATGCGGAGGAGCCGAAGCTGCCCGCCGTGCTGCCGTCGCTCTTGCCGCCGTTGGCGTTGTCGCCACTGCCCAGCGTGCTGCCGGTGAGGCCCGGGCCGACCTTGCCATTGGCATCGCTGCCGCCGCCGTTGCCCGCACCGTTGGTGTAGATCTGCGCCAGATATTTGGCCAGATCCGAGGCTTTCATGTTGCGCACGTCGTATACGAACAGCTGTGGCTCGTTGCCGCCGCCGGCGTCGATCTGGGCGATCCAGTCGCCGACTTCCTGCAGATACTGCGGCTGGGTGCTGATCACCACCATCGCGTTGGTGCGCTCGATCGGAATGAAGCGCAGCATGCCGGCCAGCGGTGTGCTGCCGTGCTCGCCGAACAGGCCGTCCAGCTGCGGCATCAGCTCGGTAACCGTGGCGTGCTGCAGGCTGAATACGCCGATCGACGTACCGCGCAGCCAGTCGACGTCGAAGGTTTTGATCATGCTGGAGTAGTTGGCCAGCTCCTCAGGCGTGCCGGACATCACGATCAGGTTGCGCGACGGGTCGGCCAGCAGCACGGCGT
>CBAAAD010000272.1:0-4835 GCA_964658785.1 uncultured Methylobacterium sp. | reverse complement strand
CCGATCTCGCTTTGCGCGTGCGTCAACGGCGCAATGAGAGCCAGTCGAGAAATCGACTGCGGATGGTTCAAGCCAACCGCCAGCGCAACCGCGCCGCCGAGCGAATGACCGACCAGCAGCGGCTTGTCCAGCTTCAACGCTTCGATGAACGCGGCAACCGTCGCGGCCTGGTTGACGATGGTGGCGGGCGAGTTTTGCCCGCGCGAGGAATAACCCGCGCCAGGACGGTCGATCATAATCACCCGATGCGAGCGAGACAGCTTCTGCAGATCAAGATAGGCAAAGTTGAGCAGCTGGCCGCTCAGCCCGTGCACCAGCACGATGGGCGACCCGCTACCCTGCTCGACGTAATGGATACGATCCCCGCCAATGTCGATAAAGCGACCGCGCGGCGGCAGCACCTTCTCGACCTTGGCCGCGATATACGCGGAGAACGCCACCAGCGCCGCGATCACCACCATGACAAAAATGACGAGTGAAAAAAGGATGGTCACAGGTTGGCACTCGCTTTGGCTGGTTGATGTGGCTCACGACGGATAGAACCCGCCGACGTCCTGCGCCGCTCGAACTGCATGGCGCCGTCTTCGAGTTTGCCGTAGCGGAAGGCCGCCAGGTCGCGCGCGTAGTTTTGATGATATATCCAGGGCTTGTGCACACCCTGTTTCGGCAGCTGCGCGGCGGCTCGCTGTATGTAGCCCGAGGTAAGGTCCACCGCCGGCTGCGTTCCCGCATCGGCGCTGTCGAGCACCGGCACGCAGGTATCGTAACCGCCGGCCTTCATGTGTTCGAGCAGGCGGCACACGTACTTCGCCACCAGCTCGGCCTTCAGCGTCCACGACGCGTTGGTGTAACCGAAAGTCGACGCGAGATTCGGCACGCCGCTGGACATCATGCCCTTGTACGACACCGTGTCGCCGAGGTGGATCGTTTGCCCATCGACGGTGATGGTCGCGCCGCCGAGCAGTTTCAGCTTCAGGCCGGTGGCGGCCACGATGATGTCTGCATCGATCTGCTCGCCGCTGCGCAGACGCAAACCGGTGGCCGTGAACGAATCGATTTCGTCGGTGGCAATGGATGCCTTGCCCGCGCGTATGGCCTTGAACAGGTCGCCATTGGGTACGATGCACAAACGCTGATCCCACGGCTTGTAGCGCGGCGTGAGGTGCTTGGCAACATCGAAATCCGGTCCAAGCTGCTTGGACGCCATTTTGAGAATCGCCGTCTTGACCGCCTCGGGTTTACGCCGCGCGTAGTTGTACAGATACATGCTCAGCAGCACGTTCTTGGTGCGAATAAGCCGGTGTGCGATCTTGGAGGGAAACCAGCTGCGCAGCTTGTCGGCAATCATGTCGCGCGACGGCAGGGCAAAAATATACGTGGGCGAACGCTGCAGCATGGTGACGTGCTGGGCCGTTGCCGCCATGGTCGGCACCAGCGTGACCGCCGTGGCGCCGCTGCCAATCACCACCACGCGCTTGTTTGCGTACGCAAGATCGGCAGGCCAGTGCTGCGGATGCACGATCTGCCCGCCGAACTGTTCCATTCCTGGCCATGTCGGCGCGTGGCCGGTGTCGTAGTCGTAGTAGCCGCTGCACATGTAGAGAAAGCTGCAGCTGTAGCGCACCTGTTCGGTACGATCACCGACCGTCCGCTCCACCAGCACGCTCCAGCGCGCGGTGGCCGAATCCCAGTCCGCGCCGAGCATCTTGTGCTGAAACTGGATCTTCTTGTCGATGCCGAACTCGCGCGCGGTGTCTTTCACGTAGTCGAGGATGTTCTGGCCCTCGGCAATGGCCTTGTCGCCCTGCCACGGGCGAAAGCTGAAGCCCAGCGTGTACATGTCCGAGTCGGAACGCACGCCGGGGTAGCGAAACAGATCCCAGGTACCGCCCAGAGTCGTTCGGCTTTCCAGAATGGCAAAGCGCGTCGACGGCAGGCGATCCTGCAAGTGGTAGGCCGCGGCGATACCGGACAGCCCGGCGCCAACGATCAGCACGTCGTAGTCGACGTCGCTGGTGGACGATGCGCCGGATGATTTGAACTCGCTCATTGATGTCATGCGATCGCTCCTGGCGACGGTTTGCCTGCCGCCATCATTTGGACGGCCATACAAGACAGGGGATTCAATGGGACACCGGCGGCACGCTGCCGGTCTTCGCCGGACCGCCCAGCATGCTGCGCGCGCGTCGTAGCACCAGCACCTGATACGCCGAGCCCAGCAGGCGGATCAGCTTGTCCATCACCCACGCGTCCTTGCCGACCAGCACGCGGCGCGCGTTTTTCTCCACCCCGGCCAGAATCTGCAGCGCGGCGTCATCGGGCGTGGTGACATTGATCAGCCGGTTGGCGCGGCGCCGATGCGTTTCCTCGTCCTGCCCGGTGGCATCGACGATCTGCTTATCAATACGCGAGGCATTGACGATATTGGTGGCCACGCCGCCGGGGTGAACGCTGGTCGCGCTGACCGGCGCACCCTCCAATTCCAATTCCATGCGCAGCGCTTCGGTATAGCCGCGCACGGCGAACTTGCTGGCGTTATAGGTGCTTTGCGTCGGCATGGCCATCAGGCCGAACAGGCTGGACAGGTTGATCACGTGGCCTTCGCCGGAAGCGCGCAGATACGGCAGAAACGCCTGCGTGCCGTGCACCACGCCCCAGAAGTTGATGCCCATGATCCATTCGAAATCTTCGATGGTCGCCGTGGCCGCCGAGGCGGTATGTGCCACGCCGGCGTTGTTGAAGATCAGGTTGATCTTGCCGTGCGCCGCGTTCGACAGGCGTGCCCATTCGAATACGGCCGCGCGATCGGACACGTCCAGAACGTGCGTGGTCACCTTTACCGCCTGGGTCGCGCACAGCGCGGCCGTTTCCCGCAGGCCTGCTTCATTGCGGTCGCTGAGTGCCAGCGCACAGCCGCGCCGGGCCAGCTCGACGGCGAGACTGCGCCCCATGCCTGACGCCGCGCCGGTGATGGCAGCGACCTTGCCTTTGAAGATCTGCACTGAGAGGCTCCTCAACCACCACGCAAGTGTGGTGTTATGTGTCACCACTTTAATTTTTGCGTTTTCTGCTGTCAAATGTACTGATGAAAAAAGCTGCCGAATCCCCTGCTGCCGGCCGACCCTACGGCGGCGTCGCCCACGAGGACCGCGCCGCCGAACGACGCCAGGCGTTGATCGAGGCGGCCACCCAGGTGTTCGGCACGGTCGGCTTTCGCAAGGCCACCGTGCGCTCGATCTGCCAGCAGGCCAAGTTGAACGACCGCTATTTTTACGCCGCATTCGATAGTACCGATCACCTGCTGCGCGCGACGTATGAGCACCACGCCCGACGTCTGCACGCCGCCCTGCAGCAGGCGATGGAAAGCGGGAGCGACAAGCTGGAAGACCGCGTCGATGCGGGCCTGCGCGCGTTCTTCGCCTTTTTGCGCGACACCTGCGCCGCGCGCGTGCTGATGCTTGAGGTGATGGGCATCAACGCGGAAACCGATGCCACCTATCAGCGCAATCTTTCCGAATTCGCCAAACAGATCATTGCCTCGGCCGACCCGACCACGCAGAACGCGCTGGGCGATCACGCCGACCAGCGCCTTGTCGGCATCGCCCTGGTCGGTGCGATGACCAACGCGGGCACCGCATGGGTCCTCTCGGGTTACCGCGATGCCGAAGAGAAAATGGTGCGCAACTGCAGCCAGGTATTGCTGGGAACGTACGCCTACGCCGTCAAACAGGCGCGCGCGCTGGTCCGCGACGGCCGATCGAACCGCACCGCGGTAAACCATGCTGCCTTAAAAAACACCTCGCGCGTGCGACGCTAGCGGCAACCCACCGTCGCGAGACCCGCATGCTGCTCGATCGTCTTCTGAAGCTGCCGCCGCGCACATCGCGCACCGTTCGGCATCGCGATGTGCGCATGACGATGCGCGATGGCGTGACCCTGCTCGCCGACGTCTATCTTCCAGCGAAGCTGTCCGGCCAGCCCACGGTGCTGCTGCGCTCACCGTACGGACGCGGCAGCGTGTTCGGGCTGATGGCGCAGGCGTTTGCCCACCGCGGATACGTCACGGTCATTCAGAGCTGTCGCGGCACCTTCGGATCGCAGGGCCGCTTTCATCCGTTTTTCCAGGAGTCTGCCGACGGCATCGACACGGTCGCGTGGATCGAAAATCAGCCCTGGTTCGCCGGCCGCCTGGGCCTGTACGGCGGCAGCTACATGGGCCAGGTGCAGTGGGCGATGGCCGCCGAACTGGGCGATCGGCTTTCCGCCATGGCGATGAGCGTCACCACCAGCGATTTTCAGGAGGCCATCCACGACGACGGCGGCTTTCGGCTGCAGGATCTGCTGGTCTGGGCGCATTTGCTGGAGCATCAGGAGCGCAGCCATCGCCTGCGTAACACCATTCGCGAGCGGCTCTTCGGCGACCCGCTGAAACGCTACTACGCGCAGCTGCCGATCCACACCATTGACGTTGATGCACTGGGTCGGCGCGTGGATTTCTGGCGCGATTGGGCCACGGGCAACCCACAGGACGAGCGCTGGGCACCGATTCGCTTCACCGAAACAATCAACCGCATCAAGACGCCGACGAGCATGGTCACCGGCTGGTCGGACTTTTTGTTCGCTTACCAAATGCGCGATTTTCAGGCGCTGCGAGCCCACGACTGCACCGCGCGGATGACCGTCGGCCAATGGACGCACGCCAGCGTCGGCATGATTGGCGAAAGCCTGCGCGATGCGCTGCAGTGGTTCGACATTCATCTCAAGGGCGCAAGGCCCGCACGCGCCCAGGACCTCGACCGGGTGAAATTCTGGTTCAACGGACCGAATAACTGGCG
>CBAAAD010000271.1:0-4840 GCA_964658785.1 uncultured Methylobacterium sp. | reverse complement strand
CAGCAAACCCAATGCCCTCGTAGCTCAGTTGGATAGAGCGGTCCCCTCCTAAGGGACAGGTCGGACGTTCGAATCGTCTCGAGGGCACCACTCATTCATCCAAAAAGCCGGCACTGCCGGCTTTTTTGTTTTTGTAGCAGACAAAGCGTCGCTCGAGCGCCAGCTTAGGAACTGCACGACAGCATTGAGCAGCCGGCTTTCTGCCTTGCCCAGTCGGGACGCTTCTGCGCGTACTGCTCCCGCCCCGGCTGTTCGTCGTAGGGATGGCGCATGACGTCCAGCAGTTCGTCGATACCGCGGTTGTCGCCCTGCTCGGCCCGATCGATCGCCTGCTGCGCGAGGTAATTGCGCAGCACGTAGCGCGGGTTGGCCGCGTTCATACCGGCGCGACGCTGCTCGGTCGACTGCGGGTCGTCGGCCAGCCGTGCGGCGTAGCGCACCAGCCAGGCGTTGAAGTCCGGTGTCGCCTGCTGCTTTTTCGCCTCGTCATAGAACGCGTCGTCGAACGGCGCGAGGCTGGGAGCGGCAGGATCTAGATCAGCCAGCGCGCGGAACCACAGCGTCATGTCGACCTCGGCCTGCTGCAGCAGCGACTGCAGCGACTGCATCAGCGTCACGTCGTCGTCGCGGCATTCGGCCAGACCCAGTTTTGCCGCGATGATCGCGCGGTCGGCTGCGCCGAACGCCGTGGCATAGCGATCGAGCCCGGCCTGCAGCGGATCGGTGCTGGCAAACAGCGGCGCCAGCGCACCGGCCAGCCGGCTCAGGTTCCACCACGCCACATTGGGCTGCTGGCCGAAGCGGTAACGGCGGCGCTGGGCGTCGGTGGTGTTGGGCGTCCAGTCGGCATCGAAATTGTCGACCCAGCCATACGGGCCGTAGTCGACGGTGAGACCGAGAATCGACATGTTGTCGGTGTTCATCACCCCGTGCACAAAGCCCACCCGCATCCACTGCGCCACCATCTGTGCGGTGCGCTCGCATACGGTCGCAAACCATTCGGCGTAGAGCGCTTCGCCCTCGCCTTCCAGCTCAGGAAAATCGCGCCGGATGGTGAAATCGACCAGCTGTTTGAGCAACGCGATATCGCCGCGCGAGGCCGGCAGTTCGAAGTTGCCGAAGCGGATGAACGACGGCGCCACGCGGCAGACGATGGCGCCGCGCTCGGGCGCGGCGTTGCCGTCGTAGAACATGTCGCGCACCACCTGCTCGCCGGTATCGACCAGACTCAGCGCGCGCGTGGTCGGCACGCCCAGATGATGCATCGCCTCACTGCATAGAAATTCGCGCACCGACGAACGCAGCACCGCGCGGCCGTCCGCACCGCGCGAGTAAGGCGTCAGGCCGGCGCCCTTCAGCTGCAGCTCCCAGCGCTCGCCACGGGCGTTGACCGTTTCGCCCAGCGATATCGCCCGGCCGTCGCCCAGTTGGCCAGCCCAGTTGCCGAACTGATGGCCGCCGTAGTTGGCAGCGTAGGGCTCCATGCCGGTCAACAGGGCGTTGCCGCCAAAAACCTGGGCGAATGGCGGATCGAGCACATCCTCCTCACTGAAACCAAGCGTCGCCGCCATCTCGCGCGAATACGCCAGCAGCCGCGGCGCGCTCACCGGCGACGGATCGATGCGCGAATACGCGGCGCCCTCCACCTGCCGACGGCGCGAGCCCAGCACCGCATCGCCGGGCAGCTCGCGGATGAACGCATTATCGAAGGTCAGTTGATGCATACCGCGCGCGCCTGAATGGTCGAACAAACGATATGGGGATGCCTCGGCCGATCGCCAATGAAGCCGGACGACGCAGCGGCTATAGTCGCGCTTTCTCTGTTACCGCCGCACGCCATGACCGAGTCCGTCAGCCCCTTTATCACCGCCGATCTGCAGCCTGGCGACGAACCTTATATCGACGCCACGCGTCGCTGGGTCGAGCGTGCCGTGGTTGGCCTCAACCTGTGTCCGTTCGCACGCGCGCCGATGGTGCAGCAAAAGATCCGTTACGTGGTCAGCCACGCGCGCGACACCGACGCGCTGCTGGACGATCTGCTCGGCGAGCTGCAGAGCCTTCATGCGATCGACGCCAGCGAGTGCGAAACCACGCTACTGATCCATCCGCACGTGCTGGGCGACTTTCTCGACTACAACGACTTTCTCGACAGCGCCGATGCCGCGGTGGAAACGCTGGGGCTGGAGGGCGAGCTGCAGGTCGCCAGTTTTCATCCGCATTATCAATTCGCCGACAGTGGCCCGGACGATATCGAGAATTTCAGCAACCGCTCGCCCTACCCCACGCTGCACCTGCTGCGCGAAGCCAGCGTGGAGCGCGCGATGGAAGCGATGACCGACACCGACGCCATCTACCGGCGCAATATGGACACCTTGCAGCGCCTGGGAACCGAGGGCTGGCAGGCACTCTGGCGCGATAACGACGCCTGATGATGGTGCGCTGAAACACCTCGGTTCATATCCGCCGCGAGCGATGCTGTCATGCTGGGGCGTGAACAGCCTCGCCAAACCCTACGAAGAAAGCATCGATCCCAGCATTCGCTGCACGTCCTGCGAAGCCATCTGCTGCCGGCTCACGGTGGTGCTGATGCCCGAGGATCACGTGCCCGAATGGCTGATCGATCGCGATCTGCACGGCATGGAAACGCTGGCCAAGGGTGAAGACGGCTGGTGTGCCGCGGTGGACCCCAACACCTCGCGCTGCACGATCTACGATGATCGGCCGTCGATCTGCCGCAAGTACGCGATGGGCAGCCCCAGTTGCCAGGATGAGCGGCGGAAGTGGTATGGGGATGCGATTCCGACGGCGATCAAACTGGTTTGAAGTGCTCGCCGGGATCGTCGTTGCTCCAGCGCTGAAACCCTTCGACTCCGCTGCGCTACGCTCAGGGCGAACGGGCTTTTAGAGCACGTTACTTCAAACCCTTTTCACCCTGAGCGCAGCGCGCGCGGGAAGCAGCCAGGGATGTCTGCGGCTTCGATTCGAGCAGCTAGGAAGTCGAAGGGCACGCGGAGAAAGCTCCAGACGATTCGTTGAAGAGCCATCAAACGTCGTCGAAAATCTTCGCCGCCTCATCGGCGTCGAGCGCGCGCCATTCGCCCAGCGGCAAGTCACCCAGAGTGAGTGCGCCCACTGAAATGCGCTGCAGGGTGTCGACGTGGTTGCCGGCCGCGGCAAACATGCGACGCACCTGGTGATAGCGGCCTTCGGTCACGGTCAGACGCGCGTGGCGCGGCCCGAGCACTTCCAGTGAGGCCGGCGCCAGCGGATCTTTTTCCGACTCCAGCATCATCGTGCCGCTGGCGAACAGCTCGCCTTCGTCGCCGCGCAAATCCTGCGCCAGCGTCGCCTCATACACTTTGGCCACCTGGGCCTTGGGCGAAATAATCCGATGCAGCAGCGCACCGTCGTCGGTAAACAGCAGCAGCCCGGTGGTATCGCGATCGAGTCGACCGACGCTGGACAGCGCCGGCGTGCGTACGTTGTAGCGCGGCGGCAGCAGATCGTAGACCACCCGCCCCGGATCCTTGCGCGAGCAGGTCACGCCGAGCGGCTTGTTCATCATCAGCACCAGGCCCACCGGCGGATCGATGGGCTCATCGTCGATGCGGATGGTTTCATGTGGCACGACGTCGTCGGCGTACAGCACCTCGCCCGCGAGGTCGGTGATGCGCCCGGCGCGAAACATCTGCGCGACGTCCTTGCGGCTGCCGTAGCCCAGATTGGCGATCAATTTGACTAACTTCATTGCTTGACCCGTTTCATTGCCGCACTCCGCTCGCTTCGATCACCTTGAAACCCTCTTCCACCACCACGACGCGCATCTCGCGAAAGCGCCGGGTCAGCAGTCCTTCGTAGGGCAGGTGGCGATTGGCCACCAGCCACAGACAGCCGTACGGCTGCAGCGCATCCGCCGCGCTGGTAATGAACGCCTGACCCAGCGCCGGCAGATCGGCGCGGCCCTGATGAAACGGCGGATTGCTGATGATGGCATCGTATTTGTGCAGCAGGCCGCGCGTGACGTCATGCCAGTGGACGGCTACTTCCGCGGCATGCCCGCTGGCGCGGCACGCGCGATCGAGATTGATCCGTGCCGGCTCCAGCGCACGCGCCTCGGCCTCGTACAGATCCAGCGCCGTCACGCCGGAACAGCGCGCAATCAGCTGCGTCGCCAGATAGCCGTAGCCCGCGCCCAGATCGGCCACGCGACCGTGCAGGCTGGCGGGCAGATGCGACGCCAGCAGTGCCGAGGCGCGATCGATGCGATTCCAGGCGAACAATCCGGGCCTGCTGATATAGCCGTCCATCATCTCGCGCGGTGCATCCAGGGCCTGCCATTCGTCGCGCAGCGGCTGATCGACATCGGCGCTCGCGGGCGTAGTCCAGAAGACCCGGCACTTATGCTTGGATAGATGCTGCACGGCGCCGGCCAGCTTCGCCAGATCGGCTTCGCCCGACTTGGCGCCTTCCGTATTGGGCATGCTCGCCAACAGCGTGCCGCCAGGCGCGAGATGCTGCAAAGCACGCGCGAACAGCGCGCGCGATTCATCGCGCTGGCGTGGCGGCAGCACCATGATCAGCGAAAACTGCTCGCCTTCCGCGGGCTCGCCAACGGCAAAGCCGTTGCGCGCCAGTTCGTCCGCAAACGGCATGAAGCTCTGCTGGCAAAGCCAGTTTTTCGACGCCGTCTCGCGCAGCCGAACGCCCGCGCGCGCGTTCAAAAAAAGCACGCGGCCGTCCGCCGGCAGGCGCAGTTCGGCCGACTCGGAGGGAAAGAACAAGGCTTCCAGCGCCGCATCGGGCGGCGCTGCGAACACACCGGCAGCCGTCACAGGATTTC
>CBAAAD010000270.1:0-4858 GCA_964658785.1 uncultured Methylobacterium sp. | reverse complement strand
ATCACGTGGGTGGAGGCGCTGGTGAGCGGCGGGATCGATGCGCCGACAAGAAAGACCTCGGCATTCTTGGCAACGGCGTAGCTCTCGCCAAAATTGATGCGCCCAGCGCGCAGCGCCTTCAACTCCCAGCCCTGCAGCGCAATGCCCGCCTCGTAGCGCTGGTCAATGTGATATTCGAAACGCGAGCGCTTGTTGAGCGCGATAGTGCCGCCGCCCTTGTTGTCTTTGTCCTTCGCTTTAGCCATGTCCGTTAAACTCGGGCCTAGTTGCCCTGATGCCGGATCGACCGCATATCGGGTCGAATCCTGCGTGATATGAAGAGGCTGCCATGATCGAAATTCGCCGCAGCGCCCTGGTGAATTATTCGCCGGCGCAGATGTTCGACCTGGTCAATGACGTCGAAGCATACCCAAAGCGCTTCTCCTGGTGTGTGGGTGCGGAAATTCTTGAGCGTTCCGATAATGTGCTGGTGGCGCGGCTCGATCTCAAGTTTGCAGGGTTCCGCCAGAGCTTTACGACGCGCAATACCGTCGATCCACCGGCTCGCCTGCATATGAGTCTGGTGGATGGCCCGTTTCGTAGCCTTGACGGCGTCTGGGAGTTTCTGGCGCTTGGCGATGCCGGCTGCAAGATCAGTTTTGCGCTGGATTTCGATTACGCCAGCCGCCTTGGCGGCGGCGCCATCAAGCTGGGATTTCAGGGTCTGGCCAACCGCATGGTCGACGATTTCTGCCGCGAAGCCGAGCGGGTGTATGGCTGAGCGTGTCATCACGGTGGAGGTGGTCTATCTGGATACGGAGCATCAGCACGTGCGACGTATAAACGTCGCCGAAAACAGTTCGGTGCTCGAGGCGATCGAGGCCTCGGGTATCGCCAAGGTCATACCCGCAGGTGCCATCGATACCGACCGACTGGGGATTTTTTCCAGACGTGTGTCGGGCAATGACCTTGTGCAGCAAGGGGACCGCGTAGAAATCTACCGGCCGCTTGTGCTTGATCCGATGGAGGCGCGTCGAAAGCGCGCGCGCTGAGCCGGACGCGCGAATCTCGCGCTCAGTGACCGTCGTTGCCGCCACTCGTAGGCGAGGGCTGCGTGCCGTTGCCTGTATCCGTGCCCGAACCGAAAGTACCACCATCTTTCTTGTCTTCGGCCGAGGTGTTCTTGTCGCCCTTCGTTTCATTGACCGGGTAGCTGGCGTGGTATTTCTTGCTGTCCTTGACGAGCTGCTGGGCGTCCTGCGCAAAAAAATCGCCCTGGGTTCGTACCAGCGTGTCGTTGTTGAAGGTCAGCGTGAAAGTGCGCAGCGTGATCGGGCCACCGCGATGCTGCTGGGTAGACACGTAATCCCAGCGGCTGGCATCGAAAGGCGTGCTGACCGAAGGCGTACCCATCAGCACCAGGACCTGGCGCTTGGTCATGCCGGGTTTCAGCTGGCTGACCATGTCCTTGTCAAGCAGATTGCCTTGCTGCACGTCCGGGGTATAGACGATGTGGCAGCCGGCTATCGATAGCGCCAGCACGGCGAAAACCAGCAGGGTGATCAGCTTTTGCATGCGTCTTGCGTCCAGATCGTAAAGGTGTCGGATGATACACTAACGGCTTGGTGGAGCCGCGTGCGAAGGGTCGGTTATGGAACAGGAAACCAGAGAACTGCGTCGGGTCGGCCTCAAGGTCACCCATCCGCGGATGCGAATTCTGCAAATCTTCGACGAGGAGGGCGTACAGCACCTCACGGCTGAAGACGTTTACAAGAAGCTGCTGGCGCACCAGGAAGACATTGGCCTGGCCACCGTCTACCGCGTGCTCACCCAGTTCGAAGCGGCCGGCATCATCGTCAAGCACAATTTTGAAGGTGGGCAGGCGGTCTACGAACTGGATCGCGGCAAGCATCACGATCACATGATCGATGTAGACAGCGGAACGGTGATCGAGTTCGTCAGCGAGGAGATCGAGCAACTGCAGCGTGAGATTGCCGAGAAGCATGGCTATGTGATTGAAGACCACAGTCTGGTCATCTACGTTCGTCCGAAAAACCACTCGAAAAAGGGTTGATCGGGCGTCATACCTTGCGGGTAGCCTGATCAGCAGGCGGTAAAAGGGCGTGGCGTGAGCGTGACCGAACCGACCAAAATATCGGAATAGCGCCCATAAAAAAGCCGCGAAGAGGACTCCTGTCCACTCACGGCTGCTCCGCTATCCTGACTCCAGACCGGCGCAGGCAGTTTCCTGCCGTTTTGCCGAGTCTCGTCGCCGGATAGCGGCGAAACAGCATCCTGCCGTTTTTCAGAACCACCGTCCCCACGGTGACCCTGATCCACCAGCTTGCAATGGTGGCTCCCCCACATCGATGACGTGATCGTAACGAAGTCTTTACGTTCCAGGTATAAGAAAAATTCTTAGGTCAGGCGATGCGGGTCTGGCAAGCTGCTGTTGCTACGCAACAAAATCCGCAGGTGTACGCCGGCATGATCGGCGCGCAGGCGGAATTGGCCACCGAGCGAGGTTACGCGATCGCGCATTCCCTGCAGGCCTCGGCCGCCGCGAGGCATTCGACTGGGCAGTCCTGTGCCGTTGTCGCGCAGATCCAGCAGGGCAAGCGCCATGCCCTGACGCTCACCGATGCGCAGGCGCACTCGGAACTCACTGGCCTGCGCATGCTTGACGGCGTTGGTGGCACTCTCCTGGGTCAATCGGTAGATCGCCGTTCGCGTGTCATCGTCCAGGAGGCGCGGGTCGCCGTGAAGTTCGGTGAAATAGGCGATGCCGGCGGCATTCAACAGATCGCGAATCGGGCCCTCGTCCAGCGCGCGGGTAAGTCCAAATTCGTCCAGCACGGCGGGGCGCAGATCGTCCAGCAGGCGATGCAGCGCACGCCGCATGTGTCCCAGGATGGCGTTGATGGAGGTACTCACGTCCTGCATGCCGGCATCGCGTAGCCGGCTTTGCGCCAGCTTTACGTGGGTCTGGATGGCGGTGATGTTCTGTCCCAGTTCGTCATGCAACTCGGCGGCCAGGTAGCGGCGCTGGTTTTCATCGGCCTGCAGATTACCGCGCGCGGCGCTGCGCAACTGCTGCGCCAGCTGATCCAGTCGGCGGTTGACTGCGCCCAGATAGACGTTCTGCTCGGCTACCCGTGCGCTGCTGCGGCGCAGGGCGTCCGTGGCCGAACCGAGCATGATCGCGCCGGTGCCGGCTACCGCCAGAAACAGGTACGCCGCCGCGGTAGATGGCGCATGCCCGAGATGCTGCTCGACCAGGTTCATGCCGAAACTCGAAATGATCATGGCCATGCTGGCCCCACGCCAGCCGTGGCGGAAGGCGAAAAACAGCACCGGCGCCAGCGACAGTACGCGGGCAAACTGCGGCTGCGGTGCGGCCTGCTCGGACAGCACCAGCAAAATCATCATGGAAGGAAACATCACCAGCAGCCCGTCCATCGACAGGCTGGCCAGAGCGCGATGATCGAACCGCGTGCGCAGTAGCAGAATCATCAGCGGCACGATCAGCAGAATCCCCAGATAGTGGCTGAGCAGTTCTTCGCCGAGGATGCTGATGATGAGTTCGGGCGAGCCCGGTTCGTGGATCAGATCCAGCAGCGTCGCGTCCACCGCCGTGGTTGCAGCGACGACCAGCACGACGGAAAGCAGCAGCCGGGTGACCTCCTGCGGGCTGTTCAAACTCGCATGCAGATTGAGGCGGCGCAGAAACCACAGAGCGACGGCCATCACCAGAGGTTCCGGTAGTTCGGCGATCAGGAATGCATTCCAGCCCAGCGGCATGCCGTGCGCCAGGGCAATCCCGGCCGAGGCCGCAAGCTCCGCACCGAGCAGCCAGCCCCAACGACGCATGGGCGTCAGCAGCAGCGCGCCGAACCGCAAGCCGTAGGGAAGCATCCAGTACGGCTGCACCGTCATCCATAGAAGCAGCCACAGCGATACGTAGCCAATGGCCAGCAGCGGGCCGGAATCTGGAAGGTGAAGTGCTTTCAGGCGCATGCACGGATGGTACATGCGCCGTCCACAGACCGAAGCGCGCAAATGAGCAGGCTGCATCTGCCTAAGTTCCGAGCCACTGTGTACAGTAGTGCGATGCATACCATTGTTCTGGTCGATGACCACGCCATTGTTCGTGAGGGCTTCAAACGGCTGATCGAGCTTGAGCCCGATCTGGACGTGGTAGCCGAATGCCGTAATGCGGACGACGCCGTTGAGGCCGTGGGCCAGTGGCGACCGGATCTGGTGGCGCTCGATCTGTCGCTACCGGACGGCAGCGGGCTGCCGTTGATCGAGCATCTGCTGAGCGTTTCCAGTGAAACGCGCATCGTGGTGCTGAGCATGCACGACGGCGACCCTTACGTTTCCGAGGCGCTTCGCCGCGGCGCCAGCGGTTACGTCACCAAGGGCGTGGCGCCCGAAGAGCTGGTGGCTGGTTTGCGCGCGGTCATGCAGGGCGACATTTTTTTGAGTTCTGATTTGCAGGAGCGTCGCGCCGGTCGTTCGAACGCCGGCCTTGATCCCATCAGTCGACTCACGGCGCGCGAACGCGAAGTCTTTCTGCTGCTCGCTGGCGGCCTTACCCCCAAGCAGGTGGCCGCGGAATTGGGTATCGGCCAGAAAACCGTCTATATCCACCGCGCCAGCCTGATGGGGAAACTGGGTGCCGGTTCGGAACTGGATTTGTATCGCATGGCCACCGATCGCGGCCTGCTTCCGGTGAACAGCTGAAGCTACGCATTGCAGTGGCGGCGCGTATCCGCAGCCCAGCCATGGCGCGAATGGCAGCGTGAGTCAGCTGCTCTGCGCCCGATCCAGCATCTGCCTGGCGTGCGCCCGCGTCTCGCGGGTGATCTCCACCCCA
>CBAAAD010000269.1:0-4881 GCA_964658785.1 uncultured Methylobacterium sp. | reverse complement strand
CAGAAGCGGACCGATCAATGCAGTGTCGAGCGTGGACAGCACGGGAGACAACAGCGGCCCGAGGACACCCAGCAGGTTCGTCACAATGGTGGCAAGACCGCCCAGCAACGTGGACAGCAGGCCGCCGGGCGCACTGTTCTGGCTCGGGTCGGGACGGATGTTCAGCAGGGCCGGATTGGTGATCGCCTGCGAAAGCGACGACAGCAGGGTCGCACCGGTTTGCGTCGTCCAGGTCGTATTGCTTTGCTGGCTTACCGGCGTGCCGTCAGCCACGGTAAAAACGTGCGAGCTTGCGGCAGCCGCCACGACAGGCACGTGCGAATACGCCTGCAGGGTAATCGGTATGCTGAACCCGACGGCAGTCACCGTGACGGAAAGCAGGTTGGCATAGGCACTGCCGTTGGCAATGGCCGTGGCGATAATGGCGTCCCAGCTCTGCGTCGCATCGGTGTACGCACTGGCCGGGAGATTCCCCAGAAACACATCGGCAACACCCGGCTGGGCCTTGACGGTGACCTGATCGCTTATGGTTCCGCCTGCGCCGGGGACATGGCAGGCAATGCTGTCCAGCCACGCATGCGCCGGCGCGATCTCTGCGCTGAGTGGAAGGTTCACCAGCGAGTTGGCCGGCAGACTGACATTCAACAATCCTCCGAGGGGAAGCAGACTGGTGGTGCTGTTACCGAGGTTCAGCACATTCACGCCGAGCTTCAGGCGCACTTGTGCCGTCTGCGCTTCGGTGATGGGCGAGCCGTCCGCGTTGTAACCGGCGACGCCCACCGCGATTTTGGGCGGCTCGATAATCGTCATGGCAAGGTTGACGTTGGCCAGCCCGAGAAGGTTGACGTTGAGCGCCTGCAGAGCCACGGCATTCTTGCTGTTGGCTGCCTGAAGTACCGCGCCGAGGATGTCGGCCGCATTGACGTCCACGCCCAGGGCCTTCGCCGGATCGGTGGTCTGGGCGTTGACGTTGAGAATGTCGCCCAGCGTCAGCGCCGGGTTGCCCAGCTGCGCCTCGATCAGGGCGATCTGCTGCGTGACGAGGCCGAAATCAATCTGGGCGGCGTTGGTGCTCTGCCGAAGCAGCAGCACATAGGCATCGAGAAATTGATTGACGGTGACCGACGTGCTCAGCACCTCGTCCACGGTGCCTGCATCGGCGGCAATCAGGTTTTTCAAACCCAGCAGTGAGACATTGGTGTTGGCGATGCCCTGATAGCTCAGCAGGTTGAGGCCCAGCGACGTACCCAGCGTGCTGCCGAGCACGGTATTCAGCGGGCCATTGGGATCAACGCCGAGCAGGCGCGAGCCAACCGAAAGGGCCGCAATCGGCGGCCCGCTGGTTGCGATGGCCGTGGCATTGATCGTGCTGAAATGCGCGAACCCGAAGAACGGCACCACCGACCGGCTGGCCTGCACGCGCACGGCATTCAATGGCAGTACGGACGTGGCGCTCACGTAATGCTGATCGCCCGGCTGGGTCGCGTCCCAGTGGCCGCAGTCGATCGTCAGGTTGCCGGTAAAACCGTTGTCGACAGTCGCGCTGCCAAGCGCCGCCGCGTTGCTGCTGTTGTCGGCGGAACACGTGGCCAGCTGCTGGGCGCCGGCCAGCGCGGCCAGATCGACCACCTTCTGCGTATCGCGCTTGGCCCAGTAGAAATAACCAATTTCGACCAGCCCGAGCATGGCCACCAGACCGGCCAGCATCAGCATCATGGTCACCGCCATCGAGCCGCGCTGGCGCACGCGCACCGTTCGACTGGATGCGCAGGCGCTCTGGCCAGCCAAGGGTGGCGCAAGCGAGCGTGTGAGGCGGCTGATGGCGCTCATCGAAATCGATCACTCGCCGCCGGCCGTGCCGTTGCTGTCTTTGCCCACGTTGGTTTTGTAGAACTCCGGAATATCGTGGCTGAAGCTTTTCATGTAGCGGTCATAGCTTGCGCTGGCTTCCGCGCCAAGCATCGGCAGATGCTTGCCGGCCTGCGTGCCGTCGGCCTGCATCTGCAGAAGGCTGCGGGTGGTCTCGCCCATGACCGTGACATGCGCAGGAGGCGGCATGACCGCGGGCGCCGTGTCGCTGGAGGCGACATACGCCGGTGCGGGACGCGTCGTCATCGCCTGCTGACCGGGTGGCAGCGCGGGCGCATGGCTGCCCGACGGCGTGGACATCGCAGCGGATGGCGGCGGTGCCGCAACGGCCGGCGCGGATGCAGCGGCCGGTACGCCGCCGGGCCCCATCATCTGGCCGGTCACCGGCGTCTGCTGCGCCAGAGCTGTGGCCGGCAGAAAAGCCAGCGTGAACGGCAGAACCACCAGGTAAAGCACTAATGCGAATCCAGTCTTCATGGGTGAGCCTCGCTGCTCTTGGACGACCCACTGTTGGACGACGCGCTGAAACGCTCGAGCATGGATTCCGGCACGCCATCGACGGGCGCGGCCGATGATTGATCTGCGGGCGACTCGCTGGCGGGTGACGCAGCCACTGGCCGCGGCTGGATCGACAGCGACGCCATGGCCGTGGGACGCTTCAGCCGCGGCGCGAGCTGCAGCTGCGCCGCCAGAGTCCGCACCTGCTGCCGCGTGGCCTGTGGCAGATTGGCCTGCTGCATGGCCGCGTCGGCCTGGGTGTAGTCGTTGTCGAGCAGCATCCACAGCACCAGGTTGGACACCGCCTTGACGTTGCCCGGCGCCAGTTCAGCGGCCTTGGCCAGCGGCTCGTGCGCATTGGCCACCTGACCGGCGCGCAAACGCTGGAAGCCAAGATCGCCCAGATAATCGACGTTGACCGGATCAATCTGCACCGCCTTGGACAGCGCCAGTTCGGCCTCGGCGTTCTGCTGCTGCCCGGCCGCGATGATGCCCAGACCGTGCCATGCGGCGGCCGCCTGATCGGTATGCACCAGGTCCTGGTAGAGCTTCTGGGCGGCGTCGGCCTGACCGGTCTTGCGCAAGGCATCGGCCTGCAGTCGGCGCAGTTCCGGCGAATTGCCGTAGCGCTGCCGGTACGCATCGATGTTTGCCAGCGAGGCGTAATACGCTCCCTGCTGCTGCATCTGACGAATCAGATCCATGTACATCGGCTTGCTGTTCTTGTCGGTCTGCGCCGGCGGCTCCGAAGCCAGCTCAGGCTGAACGTGGTTGAGGTAACCGACGCGGTTGGCGCACGCGCCCAGCAGCAGTGCGGCTGCAAATACCGCGAGCGAACATGCCCAACCCGGCGATGGCCGGCGGCCATCGTGCGCAAGCGTCAAATGTCGCGAGAGCCCTGAGTTCACGATCAATGTCCTTTCAGCTTGGCCATGGTGCCGACCAGCGAAACGATGGCCGGCCCGGCCAGCACCGCCATCAGGGCGGGCAGCAGGGTCAGCATCATCACCAGCGTCATTTTTACCGAGAGCTTTCCGGTCTTTTCCTTCATGCGCAGCTTGCGCTGCTCGCGCAGCCGCTCGGCAAATTCGCGCAGCGGCTCCTGCACGGCGCCACCGTGCTGATGCACCTGCAGAATGATGTGCACCAGACTTTTCAGATCCTGGTTGTCGAATGATTCGGCCAGCCGCCGCAGCGACTGCTCGCGCGGCCGGCCGTGCATGTAGGAAATATTCGCCTCGCGAATTTCCCGACCCAGTACCGGAATCACCACGTGGAAGCGATCGGCAATGGTCTGCAGACTCTGATCCATGCTGAAACCGATGCCTTGCAGAAGCCGCAGCAAATCGATCAGCAGCGGCAGTTCGCTTTCCACGCGCTTGCGCAGACGCGCGGCCCACGAACCCAGAAAAATCTTCGGCAGCAGCAAACCCGCCGCCAGGCCGGCCAGCACTTCGACAAAACCCTTGGCGCCGGAAGGCTGCAACAGCACCAGCACGGCAATCGGCACCAGCAGCGCCATCACCACGCGCAAGCCGAGAAAAAGCGCACGGCCGGAGGTGGTGTTGTGATTGGTCTGGTCCAGCAGCAGCAGATCTTCCTTTGCCAGCAGTGCCTTGCCCAGTTGGCCATCCTCGAAGTGCTTACCGATCAACTCCAGCCGGCGACGGCATGCACGCCAGAACTCGGCCATGCCGCCCGCGGTCGGCTCGCCATGCGGGCCATGTCGCAGCACGCGCGCCAGCGCCTCATTGATCACCTGCTCGCGCTGATCGCTGCGGCGCACGCGATATAAAAGGCTCCACGCGACCAGGGCCAGCGCCAGTGCCAGCACAAACGCGGCTGATGCCAGCAGCAGTCCCGCCGTCATTTGGCACGCTCCGTTGAAACAGGCGAAAAAGTTTTCATAGCGACTTCGCCAGCCGGTACAGCAGAAAGCCGCCAAGCAGCTCCATCACCAGCGCAACCAGCAAAATCTTCTGGCCGAGAACCTGCATAAACATCGGCCGGAAAAAATCCGGGCTGAGCAGCGACATGATGATCGCCACCGCCACCGGCAGAAAGCCCAGTACCCAGGCCGACATGCGCGTCTCGGAAGTGATCGCGCGCAGCTCGTGCTGGGCCTGATCGAGATCGCGCATGAAATCGCTCATGCGCTGCAGAATGTGGTCGGCGCGGCCGCCCATGCGCACCGCCGTACCCAGCACCACTTGCAGCAGATCCAGTGCCTCAAGGTGATACGGCTGCGAGGCCAGCTGCAGCGCCTGATCCAGCTCCATGCCGGCGCGCACCGAGACCATGGTCCGATCGAGCACGCTGCGCAGCGGCATCGGCACGGTCGACGCGGCCGTCTGGAAGGCCATCGGCAAACTGTTGCCGATGGTCGCCAGGCGAACCACCGAGTCGAGAAAATCGGGCATCTGCTGGATCAGCTGCTGGCGCCGTTTTTCTATGCGCGAACGCAGCCACAGCCACACCAGCACCGCGTACGCCACCAGCAGAATCGGCAGCGCC
>CBAAAD010000268.1:0-4894 GCA_964658785.1 uncultured Methylobacterium sp. | reverse complement strand
CGGTCGGCAACATCCCCGCCGCGCTGATGAATTATGTGTATCTCTCGCTCAAGCCTGTGCGCTTGAATCAGCAGAAATACGTGGGGCTGGTCGACATTCTGGAAAGCCCGGTGGAGCTGGAAAATTTTCTGCGCATGGAGCGCTGGATATTTGATTCACCCGACCAGGCCGGTGATGCGTTTCGCGAGTTCATTCAGAAGTTCTATCAGCAAAACGGACTGATGAGTGGCAAACTCGAGATCGGCGGACGTCCCGTGCATCTGAGTCAGATCAAACATCCTGTGCTGAATATTTTTGCCGAGCAGGATCATCTGGTGCCGCCGGATGCGTCGCGCGCCATGGCAACGCGTCTGGGCACGGACGATTACACCCAGCTGGCGTTTACGGGCGGGCACATCGGCATCTACGTCTCCGGCAGGGCACAGCGCGAAGTGCCGCCGGCCATTCATCAGTGGCTGCACGAACGCGACTGATTACTCTTAAGGGGTGATAGGGATGAATACCGAAAAGCGCTTGTATCGCTCACGTACCAACAGGACCATCGCCGGCGTCTGCGCGGGCATCGCGGATTATTTTGGCTGGGATCCCACGCTGGTGCGCATTGCGTGGATCGTGCTGACTTTTTTCGGTGGCTCCGGCATTTTGATTTACTTCATCCTGTGGCTCGTGGTGCCCGAAGGAGGCTGACAGTTCAAACGCGTAGCCCGCTTCATTCCATTACTCGGCGAGGTGTCGCCCCGGCGCCTTGCCATCGGCAATAATGGACGGATGACAATGTCCCATACCAACCTCGACTCCATTCGCGCCGTGCAGTGGCAGGGCGATCACCTGCGGCTGCTCGATCAGCGTCTGCTTCCTGCCGAAGAGCGCTGGATCGACTGCCGCAACGCGCAACAGGTGACCCAGGCGATTCGCGATCTTGCCGTGCGCGGTGCGCCGGCCATTGGCATCGCGGCAGCCTGGGGTGTTGCCATGGCGGCCCAGCAGCAGGTTGACCTCGATCCCGTGCTGAGCACGCTGCGGGCGGCCAGGCCCACCGCAGTCAATCTGATGTGGGCGCTTGATCGGATGAAAAAGCGAATCGCTTCCGGCGCCGATGCGCAGGCGCTGGTGCACGAGGCGCAGGCCATCCAGGACGAAGACCTCGCGGCCAATCGCCGAATGGGTGAACTTGGCGCCTCCTTGATTGCTGTTCACTCCGGTGTGCTGACCCATTGCAATACGGGCTCACTCGCCACGGCGGGTTACGGCACGGCGCTGGGCGTCATCCGCGCCGGCGTGGCCGGTGGCAAGATCGATCGCGTTTACGCTGGCGAAACGCGGCCTTGGCAGCAGGGCGCGCGTCTGACGATGTGGGAGCTGGTGCGCGACGGCATACCGGCCAAGCTGATTGCCGATTCGGCCGCATCGCATTTGATGAAATCCGGCGCGGTGCAATGGGTGATCGTCGGCGCCGATCGCATTGCGGCCAACGGCGATACCGCCAACAAGATCGGTACGTATCAACTGGCCATTGCCGCGAAATACCACGGCGTCAAATTCATGGTCGTCGCGCCATCGTCGACGGTGGATATGGCGACCAGTACGGGCGAGGATATCGAGATCGAGCTGCGTGATGCCACCGAGCTGCTCAGCACCGCCGGGCAGCGCACCGTGGTGGATGGCGCGCAGGCCTGGAATCCGGTATTTGACGTCACGCCGGCCGAATTGATCGATGCGATCGTGACCGAGCGTGGCGTGATCGAGCGGCCATCCCCGATTGCCATGCAGGCGATGTTCGGATGGTAAGACTGCACAGGGAAATTTTTCTGTTTGCCGTGGGCGGCGTCATCGGTCTGGTGATTGATACCGGCATCGTGCAGTTGCTGGTCGGCGTGGCCGGCTGGAACCCTTACATCGCGCGCGTACCGTCGTTTCTTATCGCGGCCACATTCACCTGGTGGTGGAGTCGCCACTACACGTTTGCCGATCGTCGCAGCGATCGATCCGCGCACGCCGAATGGCTGCACTGGATGGCCTTGATGAGCATCGGTGCGGCGGTCAATTACGGCGTCTACGCGCTTTTGTTGATGAACTTTCCGGTGCTCCACCGGTGGCCGGCGATCGGCGCGGCGGGGGGCTCGGTGGTTGCGGCGTTTGTCAACTTTGCCGCCGCGCGCAGCACGCTTTTCAAAAGCCCCAAAGCTTCCGCGTAAGTCATTGATAGATAAGGTTTAAAACTTATCTTTCTGAGGCCATTCGTGGTATACTTCCGAGGTTGATTTCGAGTCGTCTGTATACGCGCTGCGAGCGCTCTTCCGGCGACCTTTTTTGTCCTCCAGGAAAGCTAATTCATGGCAGATCTCGCCAAAGAAATCATTCGCGTCAATATCGAAGACGAGATGCGCCAGAGCTACCTCGATTACGCCATGAGCGTGATCGTGGGCCGCGCGCTCCCCGATGTCCGCGATGGTCTCAAGCCGGTACACCGTCGCGTGCTGTTTGCGATGAGCGAACTGGGCAACGTCTGGAACAAGCCCTACAAAAAATCCGCCCGCGTGGTCGGTGACGTGATCGGTAAATACCATCCGCACGGCGATGCGTCGGTCTATGACGCGATCGTGCGCATGGCGCAGCCGTTTTCGCTGCGCTACCTGCTGGTCGACGGTCAGGGCAACTTCGGTTCGGTCGATGGCGATAACGCCGCAGCCATGCGATACACCGAGGTGCGCATGTCGCGCCTCACGCACGAGCTGCTGGCGGATATCGACAAGGAAACCGTCGACTTCGGTCCCAACTACGACGAGAGCGAGCACGAGCCGCTGGTGCTGCCGGCGCGCGTACCGAACCTGCTGATCAACGGTTCGGCCGGTATCGCGGTCGGCATGGCGACCAATATTCCGCCGCATAACCTCAATGAGGTGATCGCGGCGACGCTGGCGCTGATCGACGATCCGTCGCTGGGCGTTGAGGACCTGATGCAGCACATCCCGGGGCCGGACTTTCCGACCCACGGCATCATCAACGGTTCGTCCGGCATCATCGAGGCTTACCGCACGGGGCGCGGCCGCATTCTGGTGCGCGCCAGGGCCGAGGTGGAAACCGAGGCCAACGGTCGTGAAACCATCATCATTCACGAGCTGCCTTATCAGGTGAACAAGGCGCGGCTGATCGAAAAGATCGCCGAGCTGGTCAAGGAAAAGAAGCTCGAAGGCATCAGCGAGCTGCGCGACGAATCCGACAAGGACGGCATGCGCGTGGTGATCGAGATTCGCCGCGATGCGATGGGCGATGTGGTGCTCAACAACCTGTTCCAGCAGACCCAGCTGCAGGTCACCTTCGGCATCAACATGGTTGCGCTGCTGGACGGCCAACCGAAGCTGCTGAACCTCAAGGACATCCTCGAGGCGTTCATCCGCCACCGTCGCGAAGTGGTGACACGTCGCACGATCTTCGAACTGCGCAAGGCGCGTGCGCGTGCGCACATCCTCGAAGGCCTCACGGTAGCGCTGGCCAACATCGACGAGATGATCGAGCTGATCAAGACGTCGGCCTCTCCGGCGGAAGCGCGCGAGCGCATGGTCGTGCGGCGCTGGGAAGCGGGCATGGTGCGCGCGCTGCTGTCGGCCACGGGCGCGCATGCGTCGCGTCCGGAAGAAATGGACCCGCGCGATGGCCTGAAGGACGATGGCTACCAGTTGTCCGAAGCGCAGGCGCTGGAAATTCTGGCGATGCGTCTGCACCGCTTGACCGGGCTCGAGCAGGAAAAGCTTTCCGACGAGTATAAGCAGATTCTGGAAACCATCCGAGGCCTGATCGAAATTCTGGAAAATCCCGAACGCCTGCTCGAAGTAATTCGCGGTGAGCTTGAGACGGTCAAGGAAGAGTTCGGCGATGCGCGCCGCACCGAGATCCAGCACTCGCAGGAAGACCTCAACGTACTCGACCTGATCACGCCCGAAGACGTGGTCGTGACGCTGTCGCACACCGGCTACATCAAGCGTCAGCCGGCGAGCAGCTATCGTTCGCAGCGTCGCGGCGGCAAGGGGCGTTCGGCCTCCGCGCTGAAGGACGAGGATTTCGTCGAGCAGCTGTGGGTGGTCAACACGCACGACACGCTGCTGACCTTCACCAGCACCGGTCGCGTTTACTGGCTCAAGGTGTACCAGATGCCGGAAGCGGGCTCGGGTGCGCGCGGCAAGCCGATCGTGAATCTGCTGCCGCTGGGTGAAAACGAGAAAGTGCAGGCCGTGCTGCCGGTGCGCGAATACACCGAAGATCGCTTCGTGTTCTTTGCGACCCGCATGGGTACGGTCAAGAAAACGCCGCTTACCGAGTTCGCCTTCCAGCTGCAGAAAGGCAAGATCGCGATCAAGCTCGATGAGGGCGATGCGCTGGTCAACGTGGCGCTGACTAATGGCGACAGCGACGTGCTGCTGTTCGCCTCCAACGGCAAGGTCAACCGCTTCGACGAGAACACCGTGCGCTCGATGGGCCGCACGGCCGGCGGCGTGCGCGGCATGCGGCTGGCCAAGGACGAGCACGTGGTTTCGCTGATCGTGGCCGAGGAGGGCGATATTCTTACCGCCACCGAGCGCGGTTACGGCAAGCGTACCGAGCTCAGCGAATTCCCGAAGAAGGGACGCGGCACCCAGGGCGTGATCGGTATCCAGTGTTCCGAGCGCAACGGCGCGCTGGTCGCGGCAACGCAGGTCACCGAACTGCACGAGCTGATGCTGATCTCCAATCAGGGCACGCTGGTGCGCACGCGCGTCGCCGAAGTATCCCAGCTCAGCCGAAACACCCAAGGCGTCACCCTGATCAAGCTGCCGGCCGATGAAAAGCTGGTCAGCGTGATGCGGCTCGATGCCGAGGAAGAAAACGGTGAAGAGGGCGAGATCATCGGTGGCACCGC
>CBAAAD010000267.1:2456-4896 GCA_964658785.1 uncultured Methylobacterium sp. | reverse complement strand
CGGCGTTGGGGTTCGCTGCGCTCATCCCAACCTACAAAAGCGCTTATGAAGGCGTCATTGACACCCAGCTGCCGTTCTTGCGAATCTCCAGCGGCTGGAAGCGGCGCTTGTAGTCCATCTTCGGATGGCCGTCTATCCAGAAGCCCAGATACAGCCACGGTATGCCGCGGCGGCGGGCCAGTTCGATCTGCTGCAGGATGGCGAAGGTGCCGAGGCTGCGCGCGGATTCGGTCGGATCGAAAAACGTATAGACGGCCGAAATCCCGTTGACGCAGACGTCGGTCACGGCGATGCCGAGCAGCCGTTCGGCCTGACGAATTTCCAGAAACAGCGTGGGGCTCCACGGTGCGGTGAGAAATCGGCGGAAGTCGCTGGCTTCCGCGTCGTCCATGCCGCCGCCGGCGTGGCGGCTGCGTAGATACGTTTCGTACAGCGCGTGCCGCTCGCGGTTGTAGCCGGGTATGCATTCGATCACGCTGAGGTCGGCGTTGCGCTTGAGGCAGCGGCGCTGCGAACGATCCGGCTGGAAATCTTCCACGTTTACGCGGCACGGCGTGCAGGCCTGGCACTGCGGGCACTGCGGGAAATACAGGTGTCCGCCAGCGCGGCGAAAGCCTTGTTCCAGCGCCGGGCCGTAAAGTTTGTCGAGCTGCGGCGCGGCCGGGTCGACCACCAGATTCTGCGCCGTGCGCTCGGCGTAATAGCCGCACGCGTGGGGCAGCGTCTGAAACAGGCGGATGGTGGGTTCGGCGCGCATGGCCCGATTCTATGCCCGTGCGACCGCGTGAAACCATGGGAATAGCGACATGCGGCATAACGCCGGTGGGCGGCGCTAGATGATGTGCATGTACCGCAATATCACCATGGCGCAGGCGGCCACGACGGCGACCATCACGATGCGGCGCACGCGCACCACGGTGCCACGGCGTTGATAGCCAGGCGTGGGGTTGCGCACGGCCGCCAGCTCATCGGCGTGGCGAATCACCGGCTCGATGCCGATGCTGCGCAGCAGTTCACGCGCGCGGGTGTAGTCGTCGGCGCGGACGATCCACACCTGCGGCCAGGCCTCGCGGTCATCCGTGCGCTCGGAATAGCTGAAACGCTGATAGCTGGGCCGGTTCCACTTGGAACGGTTGGTGACCCTGGCTTCGATGGCGTGCTCGTTCATCAGAGCAACCACGCGGTCGATGTTCTCTTGTCGCTGGGAGGTATAGATCTGGCGCATGTGTGCAGTGTATCAACCGCCGCGCAGGCGAATCAGGCCTTCCTGCGCGGTGGAGGCCACCAGCTGGCCGTCGCGGCTGAAGATCTGGCCGCGGGCAAAACCGCGCGCGCCCTGTGCGGTGGGGCTGTCGAAGGAGTACAGCAGCCACTCGTCCGCCCGGAACGGGCGATGGAACCACAGCGCGTGGTCGAGGCTGGCCATCTGCACGTTGTGGGTGTAATACGAAATGCCGTGAGGCAGCGTGGCGGTGCCGATCAGGTTGAAGTCCGACGCGTACGCCAGCAGCGCGCGATGCAGCGCCGGCGACTCATCCACCGGCGAGGCCACGCGAAACCAGATGTGCTGGATCGGTGGACGTTTGACCGGGTGCAGTCGATCCTGCGGCCACACGTGGCGGAACTCGATCGGCGAGTCCACGCCCAGCCAGCGCTGCAGCTTGACCGGCAGCTTGGCCAGCTGATCGGCGCTCAGTGGCTGCATCGGCTCGATATCCTCCGGCGCCGGCACGTCGGGCATGGAGGACTGGTGCTCGAAGCTTTTCTCCGGAATCTGAAACGAGATCGAGCCGTTGAGAATCGGCTGGCCGTGCTGGATCGCCACCACGCGACGCGACGAGAAGGTGCCCCCATCGCGCGTGCGTTCCACCGAGTACACGATCGGCGCGTCGATATCGCCGGCGCGCAGAAAATACGCGTGCAGCGAATGCGCTTCGCGGATGGGGTCCACGGTATTTTGCGCGGCGGCCAGGGCCTGGCCTAGCACCTGACCGCCGAACACGAACTGTGTGCCGATGTCGCGACTCTGGCCGCGAAACAGGTTGTCTTCCAGCCGTTCGAGGTGCAGCAGGTCGACCAGTTCGGCGACGTGATTTTCCAGCATGGTGGCAACTCGTGGCGGGTGAAGTACGGCAATTATAGCGGCAGCGGCCTGCTCACCTTCGACGAACGCGCGCAGCCGTGAGCTAGGGCGACCGGGTCAGGCCGCTTTCGCGGATTACCTCGGGCCACGGAAACAGCGGGCCGGGATCGAGCTTGCGTGGTACCTCTTTCAAGGCGTCGTCGCTGGCGGGCAGGCGGGCGGTATCCAGATCTTCGTGTCCGGCGATGCTGCGCAGATTCGGATGCTCAATGCGCAACTGCTGGAGCAGCGCGATCAGGGCCGCGATCTGCGCATCGGTGTACGGCTCGGTCATGATCTGGTGGCGCGAATCCCACC
>CBAAAD010000267.1:0-2356 GCA_964658785.1 uncultured Methylobacterium sp. | reverse complement strand
GCGATCTGCGCATCGGTGTACGGCTCGGTCATGATCTGGTGGCGCGAATCCCACCAGTGCGGGTACCGGCCCAGGTTCACCAGTTCGATACCGATGGAAGTCGGGTTGTGCCCGCGCACGTGATTGGCCACCCGCGTGGTGGGCACGTAACGGTAAATGCCGCCGTCGCGATCGATGTAGTAGTGGCCGCAGTTGCCGGTGCCGTTGTCATGCAGCGGCCGTTCGCCGTATTCGCGGGCGGTCGCCAGATCGGGCAGCTCGGTGCAGTGGATGACCACCGTGTCCACCGCGCCGGCGTCGCGCTCGGGCAGGCGGTCGATGTAGGGCAGCGGCTGATCGTGAATGGTCGGCGTCATGCTTCCAGTCTCGCCGGAAACGCCGCCTGTTACCATGCGCAACTCGCTTATCGCAGTTTCCATGGAGTCGCCATGCGCGGCCAGATCATTCTTTCGCACGGACTCAACGCCGATCCGAGCGCTACCAAGGTCAGCCTGCTGGCGGCCCAGGCCGAAGCCCAGGGCTGGCAGACGCAGCGGCCGGATTATCGCGACGACGACGCGCGCGGCATCGACGGCTGCGTGTCGCCGCGTATTGCCCGCCTGCGCGCGACCATCGAAGCGCTGCCCACACCGCCGCTGCTGGTCGGCTCCAGCATGGGTGCGTTCGTGTCCGGACTGGCTTCGCTCGATGTGCCCGTGCTCGGCCTGCTGCTGCTGGCCACGCCCAGCACGATTCCCGGCTATGCGCGGGCATTTGACCTGCGCAGCGGCGTGCCGACCATGTTCATTCACGGCTGGCGCGACGATGTTTGCCAGCCGGCCGGTATGCAAATGCTGGCCGCGCAACGCCGGCTGCCGCTGCTGATGCTGGACGATGATCACCGCCTGGGCGCGAGCATGGACGCCATTTCGCTGCAGTTTCAACGCCTGCTCGATCAGCTGGCGACTGCCGCATGAGCGCGATGTCTCCCAACGCGTTTTTCGCGACATGTCCGAAAGGGCTGGAATATCTGCTGCGCGACGAACTGATCGCGATGGGTGCCCTCGACGTGCGCGAGGCCCTGGCCGGCGCGCATTTTTCCGGCACGCTGGAAACCGCGTATCGCGCCTGCCTGTGGTCGCGTCTGGCGAGCCGCATCCTGCTTCCGCTGGCGGATTTCGATGCCGCCGATGACGACGCGCTCTATCGCGGCGTGCAGTCGATCGACTGGAGCACGCATCTGGCCGCACACGGCACGCTGTCGGTCGATGCAGGGACCGCGCTGAGCAAGCTCACGCACAGCCAGTTCATCGCGCAGCGGGTCAAGGATGCCGTGGTCGATCAGTTCCGTCAGCGCGACGGCAACCGGCCGGGTGTGGATACGGATGAACCCGATATTCGCATCAATCTGCGCCTGCGCCGCGACCGCGCCACCGTGTCGCTGGATCTTGCCGGCACGCCGCTGCACCGCCGCGGCTGGCGCGAAGTGCAGGGCGAAGCGCCGCTGAAGGAAAATCTCGCAGCCGCGATGCTGCTGCGCGCGCGCTGGCCGGAGGTCTACGCCGCCGGCGGCGCGCTGCTCGATCCGATGTGCGGTTCGGGCACGCTGCTGATCGAAGGCGCACTGATGGCGGCCGACGTGGCGCCGGGTTTGCGCCGCGAGTACTTCGGCTTTCTCGGCTGGCACCAGCATGATATTGCCCTGTGGCGCGGCCTGTTGACCGAGGCGAACGAGCGTGCTGAAAAGGGCCTGCGCGAACTGCGCAGTGTGTTCTTTGGCAGCGACGCCGATCCGCGCATGGTGCAGACGTCCAAACGCAACGCGCAGGAAGCCGGCGTGGCCGGGTTCTTTACGCTCGATCGGCAGGAGGTCTCTCACGCCGCGCCGCCGCCAGGCGTTAATTACGGCCTGGTCATCACCAATCCGCCGTACGGCGAGCGCCTGGGCGAGCGCGCCGAGATGCCGCTGCTGTATCGCGCCGTGGGCGATGCGCTGCGCGCGCGTTTCACCGGCTGGCGTGCCGCGGTATTGGCGGGCGACGTGGAGCTGGGCCGAGCCATGCAGCTGCACGCCGACAAGCGATACACCCTATACAACGGCGCGCTGGAGACGGTGCTGCTGACGTTCGATCTGGGCAAACGCGATGAAGCACCGCGCGAGCCCAAGCCGCTGTCGGCCGGCGCGCAGATGCTGAAAAATCGCCTGGAAAAAAACGTCAAGCATTTGCGCAAGCGGCTCACGCGCGAAGGCGTGCACTGCTGGCGCGCCTACGATCAGGATCTGCCCGAATATGCTGCGGCCATCGATGTCTACGGCGATACGCACGGCAACGACCATCTGCATATTCAGGAGTACCGCGCGCCGGCCGACGTGCCG
>CBAAAD010000266.1:0-4896 GCA_964658785.1 uncultured Methylobacterium sp. | reverse complement strand
TTCGTCGGCGTGATCGGCATCGGCCGCGTGCAGCGCGGTACGCTAAAGAAGGGCATGCAGGTTGCCGTAATCGATCGCGAAGGCAAGAAGCGCCAGGGCAAGATCGCGCAGGTGCTCGGCTTCCTCGGCCTCGAGCGCATCGAGCAGGACGGCGCTGAAGCCGGCGATATCGTCGCCATCTCGGGCATTCCCGACCTGACCATTTCCGACACGCTGACCGCGCCGGATACGCCCGAAGCGCTGCCGCCGCTGAGCGTGGACGAGCCGATGATCAGCATGACCTTTCAGGTCAACAACTCGCCGTTCGTCGGCAACAAGGATCTTTCCGGCGGCAAGTTCCTCACCAGCCGCCAGCTGCGTGAGCGCCTGGATCGCGAGAAAGTGCACAACGTGGCGCTGAAGGTCGAAGACGGCTCCGACGCTGACAAGTTTCTGGTGTCCGGCCGCGGCGAACTGCATCTTTCGGTGCTGATCGAAAACATGCGCCGCGAGGGCTACGAGCTGGCGGTGTCGCGTCCGGAAGTCATCCTGAAGGAGATCGACGGCCAGAAGATGGAGCCGATCGAGCAGCTGGTGGTGGATATCGAAGAGATCCACCAGGGCGGCGTGATGGAGCGCCTGGGCGTGCGCAAGGGCGAGCTTAAGAACATGGTGTCGGACGGCCGCGGTCGCGTGCGTCTGGAATACATGATCCCGGCGCGTGGTCTGATCGGCTTCCAGAACCAGTTCAAGACCCTTACCCAGGGCTCGGGCCTGCTGTTCCACGTGTTCGACCATTACGGTCCGTACACCCCGGCCCCGATCGCCAAGCGCCAGAACGGCGTGATGATCTCCAACGGCGCCGGCAACACCCCCGCCTACTCGCTCGGACCGCTGCAGGAGCGCGGCAAGCTGTTCGCCGCCGAGGGCGACTCGGTGTACGAGGGCCAGCTGATCGGCATCCACGCCAAGGACAACGACCTCACCGTCAATGCGATCAAGCCCAAGCCGCTGACCAACATGCGCGCTTCCGGCAAGGACGATGCGATTCAGCTGACCCCGGCCACCAAGTTCACCCTGGAGCAGGCGCTGGACTTCATCGACGACGACGAGCTGGTCGAAGTGACGCCGAAGGAAATCCGCATGCGCAAGAAGCACCTCACCGAGAACGACCGCAAGCGTTCGTCACGCGGCTGAGCCTGCTTTACCTGCAATAGAAAAGCCGCCGAAAGGCGGCTTTTTTGTGTGCCGCCACCAAGATGATCAGGCGCGCGTGGCTTTTGCCTTATCGGGCGTCACCCGCAAACCCGGGCGTGTCCTGGCGAGCTTGCGCAGCAGATCGGCGAAGGCCTGCAGATCGGCGTGCCACGGGGAGGCGTCGCGCCAGTGCAGTGCAATGTCGCGACCCGATGCTTCGCCGGTGAGTTTGGCCAGCACGATATTCGGCATCGATGCGAGTCGCTCGTGCGCCAAGGCAGGCACCAGCGCATAGCCGCCGCGCAGGCTCACCAGCGCGGCGAGGCTTTCCAGGCTGACGTCCTGCACGTGGCCGCGTTGGGCAGGCTCATGACCGATGCCGTTGCCGCTCAAACCATCGGCGTGCCCTTCAGCCATTAGCGTGGCTTCGGCCGGATCGAGCTGATCGAGCGACAGGCTGCGCTTGCCCGCCAGGCGGTGATCGGCGCGCAGCATCAGCTCCCACGGTTCGAAAAACAGCGGCCGCGTGGCAATGCCGCTGACCGCCGGCCCGGGTGGTGCCAGCACCGCATCGAGCTCGCCTTCGTGCAGGCGACGCAGCAGACCACGCGGCTTGCCCTCGGAAATACCCAGGCGTGCGCCCGGAAAGTGCTGCGGAAACGGTTCGATCAGATGCGGCAGCAGGTACGGGCCGAGCGACGCCGGCAGGCCGAGCCGAAGTTCGCCGCCGAAGGCTACCGCACCAGCCCTCGCGACCTGCTGCAGATGCTCCGCGGCCGCCAGTACAGCGTCGATTTGCAGCAGCAGCTGCTGGCCGCCTGCCGTGGGCACGATGCGTCGCCCGCCGCGCTCGAACAGCGGCGCCCCGAGCGCCTGCTCCACCTTTTGCACCTGATGCGACAACCCCGACGGGCTGATATGCATGGCCCGCGCCGCGCTGTTGAAACTGCCGTGCTGGTGTACGGCCTTGACCAGCGCAAGATCACGCAGCGACACGGCCGAGAGAGTCATCGAAATCATCGAACGCTGCATGTCATCAAAGGCGTTTGTGCGTGGTCATCGTGGAGCTCATGCTGGGCAGTGAAGTTCATCCGCAAGCGTTGGCAGAGTCTACTCGTCGCACCGGTTTTTGGGCTCGCCAAGAGGATCGAAGCGGCGAATACGTTCGCGGCGACCAAGCGTTTGCGCGATAATTGTGTTTTTACCGAGCCGGCGAGTGCGCTTCGCCACGCTTGAAGTCATCCCAGCCGCAGGATCAGCCAGGAATCTACCCATGAAAGACACCTTTTCCGTACGCGACACGCTCGACGTCAATGGCCAGAAGCATGTCTTCGCCAGCCTGACCAAGCTGGGAGAGCGTTTCGACCTGAAGCGACTGCCGTACTCGATGAAGATCCTGCTGGAGAATCTGCTGCGTCACGAGGATGGCCTCAACGTCACCTCGAAAGAGATCGAGGCGATCGCCAAGTGGGACGCGAAGGCCGAGCCCGATATCGAAATCGCCTTCATGCCGGCCCGTGTCGTACTGCAGGATTTTACCGGCGTACCGTGCGTGGTCGATCTGGCGGCGATGCGCGATGCGGTGGTCAAGCTGGGTGGTGACGCCAACCAGATCAATCCGCTGGCGCCGGCTGAACTGGTGATCGATCACTCCGTGCAGGTCGATGCTTATGGTTCGTCGTCCGCGCTGGAAAAGAACGTCGAGATCGAGTTCGAGCGCAACCAGGAGCGTTACTCGTTCCTGCGCTGGGGCCAGAAGGCGTTCAATAACTTCAAGGTGGTGCCGCCACGCACCGGCATCGTGCATCAGGTGAACCTGGAGCATCTCGCCCGCGTGGTGTTTACCGCTGACAAGGACGGCGAGAGCTGGGCCTATCCCGACACCGTGTTCGGCACCGACTCGCACACCACGATGATCAACGGCATCGGCGTGCTGGGCTGGGGCGTGGGCGGCATCGAGGCGGAAGCCGCCATGCTCGGTCAGCCTTCGTCCATGCTTATTCCTCAGGTCGTTGGCTTCAAGCTGACCGGCAAGCTGCCCGAGGGCGTGACCGCCACCGACCTCGTGCTGACCGTGACGCAGATGCTGCGCAAGCTCGGCGTGGTCGGCAAGTTCGTCGAGTTCTTCGGCGACGGCCTCAAGAATCTGCCGCTGGCCGACCGCGCCACCATCGCCAACATGGCGCCGGAATACGGCGCGACCTGCGGCATCTTCCCGATCGATCAGGAGGCGCTGAACTACCTGCATCTCTCCGGCCGCGGCGAAGCGCAGATCAAGCTGGTCGAGGCGTACGCCAAGGCGCAGGGCCTGTGGCACGACGAAAACACCCCGCACGCCGAGTTCACCACCACGATGGAGCTCAACCTCGCCGACGTGCGCCCCTCGCTGGCTGGCCCCAAGCGCCCGCAGGACCGCGTGCTGCTGGAGGATGTCAAGCAGAGCTATCTCGACGCCGTCGGCGGCCTCACCGCCAACCGCAAGCAGGCCACCGAAGAAACCGCCGATTTTGCGAATGAAGGCGGCGCGACGGCCGTTGGCAATATCGCCAACACGGTCAGCCAAAGCGGCGTGCGCGTAGAGAAGGAGGGCGAGTCCTTCAGCCTGTACGACGGTTCGGTGGTGATCGCTGCCATCACCTCGTGCACCAACACCTCCAACCCGGCGGTGATGCTGGGTGCCGGCCTGCTGGCCAAGAAAGCCGCCGCGCGCGGCCTCAAGGCCAAGCCCTGGGTGAAGACCTCGATCGGACCGGGCTCGCTGGTGGTCACCGATTACCTGAAGAAGACCGGCCTGCTGGAGGAGCTGGAAAAGATCGGTTTCTACATCGTCGGCTACGGCTGCACCACCTGCATCGGCAACTCCGGTCCGCTGCCGGAAGAAATCAGCAAGGGCATCAGCAAGGGCGACCTGGCCGTGGCGTCCGTGCTGTCGGGCAATCGCAACTTCGAAGGCCGCGTGCATCCCGAAGTGAAGATGAACTACCTGGCCTCACCGCCGCTGGTGGTGGCCTACGCGCTGGCCGGCTCGCTGCATGTGGACCTGACCAAGGATCCGATCGGGGAAGGCAGCGATGGCCAGCCCGTGTATTTGAAAGACATCTGGCCGTCCAATCAGGAAATCTCCGACGCCATCGCCAGCTCGATCAACCCGGCCATGTTCGAGAAGAACTACGCCGACGTGTTCAAGGGCGACAGCCGCTGGAACCAGATCGAATCGCCCGATGGCGCCAATTACGACTGGGACGACTCCACCTATATCAAGAACCCGCCCTACTTCGACGGCATGAAGATGGACGTGGGCACCATCGACGATATCCACGGCGCGCGCGTGCTCGGCCTGTTCGGCGACTCGATCACCACCGACCATATCTCGCCGGCCGGTTCGATCAAGAAGGACAGCCCCGCGGGCCGTTTCCTGATCGAGAAAGGCGTCGAGCCGCATGACTTCAACTCCTACGGCTCGCGTCGCGGCAACGATGACGTGATGGTGCGCGGCACCTTCGCCAACATCCGCATCAAGAACCTGATGCTCGATGGCGTCGAAGGCGGCTACACCCAGCACGTGCCGAGCGGCGAACAGCTGGCGATCTACGACGCGGCAATGAAGTACAAGGCCGACAAGACCCCGCTGATCGTGCTGGCCGGCAAGGAATACGGCACCGGCTCCTCGCGCGATTGGGCGGCCAAGGGCACCTTGCTGCTGGGCGTCAAGGCTGTCAT
>CBAAAD010000265.1:0-4909 GCA_964658785.1 uncultured Methylobacterium sp. | reverse complement strand
TCTATACCTCACGCCGACCGCAGCGCAGCCGCCGAACCGCATCGGCGAACTGGCCACGCCGCCGCTGCAGCAGGTGGCGGCGAAGGTGGTGCTGGCGCTCGGTGCGGGCAAGCTGCTTTTCAAAAGCGGCATGGTCGATCAGCTGGTGGCGACGAGCCTGCAGCGCGTGCCGTTTACCCAGCTGTCCAACCTCACCGGCACGCCAAGCATGTCGGTGCCGCTGCATTGGGCGCCGGCCGAAGCGGGCGGTGCCGAACTGCCGTACGGCGTGCAGTTTGTGGGGCGCTTTGGCGACGAGGCGACGTTGCTGCGGCTCGCCGCGCAGCTGGAGCAGGCGCAGCCGTGGAGTAGACGTCGGCCGTCGATGGCGTAGATAGTTATCGCGGTCGCGGATGTTTCATCGCTGAATAGTAACGCGCGGTATCGACGGGTTTGTCGTTCGGCCATGACGGCCTGTAGCGCGATTTTCCCTTTTGCCGGCTTATCCATCTCGCCGCCGTCGGCGAGAAACTGCGGTGTCATGTCGATCGGGCCTGCCTTGTTCATCCTGATCCCGATCGTGCGGGCTAGTCGTCGCAGAGGAGCAAAAGTCCGGACGCCTTCGCATGCCGCGGTTGCGGTTGCCGGGGCAGGTCAGGTTTGCTGCGTCAGGCCGTAACGGCCAAATCCCGGTTCGTGTTGCGCGCGGGCAGCCGGACCTGTCAATATTTTAAAAAGGGAATTGGGGCTCTGGTTGAAACAGAATCGTGCATCTGGCTTGCCGCCACTGGTTGAATCCCGGCGCTTATCGGCGCTGAAGTCATACAGCATTCTCGACACGCCGCGTGAAGTGGCATTCGACGATATAACGCGCATCGCTTCGATGATCTGCGGCACGCCGATCGCGTCGATCACGCTGGTGGACTCGGAGCGTCAATGGTTCAAATCGCAGATCGGGATTGGCAAATCCGAGACGCCGATCAGCGCATCTATCTGTGTACACGCGGTTGTCGAAAACGATGTGCTGGTTATTCCGGACACCAGTGCGGACCCCCGCTTTGCCAACAATCCGGCCTATACGGGTAACCCCAACTTCAAATTTTATGCCGGTGCGCCGATTACCACGGCCGACGGTTTGTCACTGGGCACCGTGTGCGTGATGGATACAGTCACCCGCCGATTGACCTCGGAACAGATCGACGCACTGCGGGGGCTCTCGCGCCAGGTGATGATGCAGCTGGAGTTACGCAAAATGCTCGTTGATAGCGAGCGCGTCAGCGATTACCGCGCTCGCATGCTGACCAGCGCGGCACATGACCTGCGTCAGCCGCTGTTTGTGGCGGCGCTATCGGTGCAGAGTCTGCTGCCGGAGGCCGCACAGCATCAGGTGAAGCGGCTCAAACTGGCCGATGGTGGCTTGGAGACGATCAAGAAGGGTTTCAACCGCATGCTCCTGGCGGCTAGCGGCAACGCGACGTTTGCGCTCGGTGAAATGACTGATACCGATCTGGGCGACGTGCTGGCGTTTGTCGACGCGAATTTCTGGCCGATCGCCGAGCGCAACGATATCCGACTTCGCGTATTGCGCACGCGCCAACGGGTTTACAGCGATGCGGTTCAACTGGAAACGCTGATCGGTAATCTGGTGAGCAATGCCCTGAAGTACACGGCCGCGGGTGGGCGTGTGCTGGTGGGCTGCCGCTCGCATGCCGACCACGTGGCTGTGCACATTATCGACACGGGCGTCGGCATGGCCGAGGAATCCATCGATGTATTGTTCGAGGCGTTCAGACAGGGTGATGTGCGATCCGAGGGACTGGGGCTTGGACTGTGGATCGTCAAGCGCGCGGCCGAAGCCCTGGGCGTTTCGGTGCAGCTGCATTCGGTGCTGGGCAAGGGAACGCACTTCACGGTACGCATCCCCCGAAGTGCCATGGTTGGTGAGTCCGATCATCCGACTATCCAAATTATCTGAGAGTCAGATCATCTGATCAGCTTGTTTGGCGTTTCCTTCAGCGGCAGCATGTCCGGATCGAAAGTGCGCCAGTTGCCATCGGCACCCTGGATGGCGATGCAGGCTTTTTCTCCGCAACTTTTAACGACGTCTTTCGCGGACTGCATGGCAAACGCCAGCGCAGCGACGCGCGACTCGAAGTCCTTGCGACCCTCGGCCAATCCGTCAAGATGCCATATTTGTTCGTTCCCCTGTTCATAGGGAATCTCATAGAAGATCATTGACCCGTCGCCCCGAAACGCTGAGAGTTTGCCCGCGAATATTATCTGTACAGGGCATGCATGGTCGGCGTGAGGGTTTGCGATTCTGACAATGACAGGCACACAAAAAGAGTGACGGCAATCACTGACTGAAGCAGCGATTTAAAACGGTTCGGCGACTTCGTTGACCAAGGCTTTCAGTCTTTTTTTGACACATACCGGAACGCACCGCCGATCGAGAATCGACGATGCGTTCTGGTACCGGCAAACGGCGCGAATTATTCATCAAAGCCGTACTCACTGCCGATCGGTATTTCATCCACCCATGCGATCAGTGCTTCTGGCGGCGAATGCGACGGCTGTCGTGATTCTCGGACTTGTTCAGGCGACGGTCCTCGGCCTTGGTAAGGTGGCCGTTATGCTTGGCCTCGTCGACGCTCTCGCGCCTGGCTATGTTGGAATCCTGCTTTTCGTCGCGTGCCGCCTGTTTGCCGTTGAGGGTGCCATTGGCCTGGCCGTTCTGAATGCGCTGCTGCTGATTGCTTAGGCGCTGGTTTACTTCGTTGACGCGAGGATGGCCCGGCACGCTGGTGTCCTGGGCCATGGTGGTGCCTGAGACGAGCACCGAGAAAGCGACCAGGCCGAGCATGCCGAGGCGGAGATTTTTGCGGTTTTTCATGAGTGTGTCCTTGTGAGTAGGTAGGCAAAGTTGATGCGACGACGGGAAGCGCTCCTGCGTAACATCACCTCATTGGCATCTGGCTTGGGATACGTACCTCGCGAGCGACATCTCCCGTGCCGTTATCGAGCGGCGCGCGGCGTTCGTTACGTAGGTCGATCGCGTGCGTGCACGGCAAAGAACGTGGCGCATCGATGGTGCGTTGACACACTTCTTTACAAAGACGGCGGCGGTTCAGTCTCGCGGCGGCGCAGCAATTTGCCCTGATCCAGCCGCCATAACGCCGCGTGCTTGCCGCGCCTTACTCAGCCAATAAATCACCGGGTTCAGTGCGAAAGGTCGAGCAGAGCGTGGCGTGCGGATGGCGAAGCAAATACGCAGGCAACGTCGTGTGCGCAGTCGGGAACGATCATCACCGTGCGATGCTTTTCGGGCGCGATCAGTTGACGATCGTAAGCGGCATAAGCCAGTCCGCGCTGCAGGCGAAACGTTCCCTGGGCCTGCGCGGCACAGGATTTATCGAGGATGCGTGAGTACGTGCCCTTGCCCGTGCCGCTGTCATTGGCGGCTTCCAGGTAAACGATGTCAGCACTCGCGTAGTGCACGCGCGCTTCGGCAGCCGTTCGATTCAGCGTGGGCGGCAGCCCTTCGGTACCGTATTTCCACCGATTGAGCTGCGGGCAGGTGTGGCGGATGCCGGGTTTCGGCTGTGCGAGGCGGCAATGGCCGTCCGCGCAGGTAGACGCATCCACCGGTCGCACGCTGTCGAAATACAGCCATGTGCCTGGATCAGCCACGACGTAGCGAACACGGTCATGGCTGGATGCATCCGGCATCGCAAAGCCGATGTAGTGCTGCACCATCTGCGCACCGGCGGAGAATCCCGCGATCGTGATCTCGCGGACGCTGGGCCATCGCCGCTTGATCTCACCTACTAATGCATCCATGGCTGCGAACGAGGTCATGCGCGGCGCGTTTTCCGCGGCGCCACCATCCATCCAGCTCGCGCAGGTCCATAGAAGATCGCCGGCTCGTGCTGCCGGCACACCGGGCGTCGAACATCTGCGCGCGTCATCCGTCGCCACCTGAAAAACCGGGGCGATGACTACCGTACTGTTTGCCACACCGGCAGACTCGACGGTCGCCAGCGCGGCGTTGAACGTGAGATTGGCGTCCCGCGGATGGCCGTGCAGAACAACCAGGGCGCTATCGGGCTGGCCGATTCCACTTCGCTGGTCCGGCCGCTGCGAGGCGAAGTAGTGCAGCTCTCCCGACTGGCGCGCCGGGTGAAAAGCGAAGTAGCAGCTTTGCGTTGCCTGAAGCTGACAACTGTTGATTGAATCGACCTGAGCCACGCGGGTAAAGAGTAGCGCGGCGGCGATAATCAACAGCAGAAAGATCTGGGGCAGGGCACGAAACATAAGATCCCATGAGCAGAACGTTGCTTGGCGCGCCGGTCAGAGCCATGCGGCGGGATGATCCCGGCGCGCAGGGCGGCGAGATGGCTTTTGCCGCCGGGCGCTGGCGTGTCGGTTTCATCGATGGCGACACGCGATTTATGGCGCGACATGTGATTCGTGAGTCGTCGTGTGCTGCCCGATTCCGCAGTGTAAAAGCTTTCATGTCGGCGCACGGTAATGACATGATCGACAGGCCTTTCGGTCGGAGACAGGCGTGAGTAGACCTCGAATGTTCCGCAGCGGGATTCGGCCTTGCAAGACAGTGCCGCGTGATGAGGACGAGGCGCGTTATGTCAGACGCCTCGAATGCGGCTCCACGTCATCGCGGCGCGCGATCGCGTCGGTGTGCACATGAGCGAAATGTTTTCCCCCGTGAGCTTCAACCCACGTCCGCGGATCGAGCGTGTGACCTTGGACAACGGCGACGTCTGCCATGTCATTGACGATGCCTTGCTCGAGCCAGAGCGGCTGGTTGCATGGGCCGCGGCACACAACGCAGCGTTTCGGCCTATCGATTTCAACGCGTACCCCGGCAATTATTTGATGCTGCCGGGCCAGCTCAATGAAGCGCTGCAGG
>CBAAAD010000264.1:0-4929 GCA_964658785.1 uncultured Methylobacterium sp. | reverse complement strand
CAGCTCCTGATCGATACCGACCCCGGCGTAGACGATGCGCTCGCCATTCTTATGGCGCATGCGCATGCCGATGTCGCCGGCCTCAGCATCGCGGCGGGCAATGTCGGTCTCGCGCATACCGTGCGCAACGCGCGCACGCTGGTTGATTTGCTGGGCGCCACAACACCGATCTTTGCCGGCTGCGCCACGCCGCTAGTGCGCGCGCCGGATGAGGATGCCGCCTTCGTGCACGGTCAGGACGGCTTTGGCGACGTGGGATTCCCGGCGCCGAGTGCGACGTTGACGGACGAGCCGGCCGCACTGGCGCTGCTGCGGCTGACGCGCGAACGCCCCGGCGAGCTGACCCTGGTGGCGCTGGCGCCGCTGACCAATCTCGCGCTGGCCTTGCGCATCGATCCCAGCCTGCCCGAGCGGGTGGCGCGGCTGGTGATCATGGGCGGCGCCGTCACCGGGCACGGCAATACCGGCAACGTGCCGGCCGAGTTCAATATCGGCTTTGATCCGGAAGCCGCACACGTGGTGTTCGAGTCGTTTCCGCAGTTCGAGCTGGTCGACTGGGAGGCGACGCTGCGGCACGCGTTTGATGACGCCGAGTTTGAGGGCTGGCTCAAGGCCGGCGACAAGCGCGCCGGGTTTTACGACAGCATTGCCGGCACCGCACGTGCGTACAACGCGAAACATGGCCGGCGCGGGGTGATCGCCGCCGACGCGCTGGCCATGGCCGTGGCGATCGATCCGTCCATCGTCACGCGCAGCGAAAAACGCGCGGTGGCGGTCGAACTCGACGGTCGGTTGACCCGCGGCGCCACCGTGGTCGACTGGGCCAAGCGACTGGGTCGGCCGCTCAACGCCGATATCGTGCTGGAGGTCGATCAGGCGCGTTTTGCCGCCATGGTTCGCCGTGCGCTGGGGGCGCCAGAGTGAGTTCGGGTCCGCGAGGGTTGCGGCCGCCGGCAAACGGCGGTTACAATACCGCTCTTATTTCCATCGCTTTCGAGTCTGTCATGAAGCCTGATATCCATCCAAACAACAAAGCGGTCGTTTTCCAGGACCTGTCGTCCGACTTCGCGTTTCTGACCAAGTCGACCATGTCCAGCAAGGAAACCATCAAGTGGGAAGACGGTAACGAGTACCCGCTGATCAAGGTGGATATCTCCAGCCATTCGCACCCGTTCTATACCGGCAAGCAGAAGACGCTCGACGTCGGCGGCCGCGTGGACAAGTTCCGCCGTCGTTACGCGGGCGCAACGAAAGAATAATTCCCCGCCGGGCCACTCCATTGATGGCCTTGCGAGAGTCGAATCCAGTACGGGGTAAGCGCCAGCTTGCCCCGTATTTTTTTGTGCCGCTGCCTTGTCCATTCGCGATCGAATGTTCACAGGGCCTTATGCGATAATTCGTGGTGAACAGCGCTTCGGCGCTCGCTTTGCCGCATGCACTCCCCGGCATGCAACGACCAAGCATTCCCCTCGCCAACCGGCATCGCCCCCATGGGTGACCACGGTGGTGATCCACATGTAAGGAGATTCCTGTGTCCGATTCCAAGATCGTCAAGCTGGTCGATGAGTCCACCCAGCGCAGTAGCGAGCTGCCATTGATCAGCGGTACGTTGGGCCCCGCGTGCGTCGATATCGGCACGCTTTACAAGGACACCGGTCACTTCACCTACGACCCGGGCTACGGCAGCACCGCCAGCACCAAGAGCGCCATCACCTATATCGACGGCGACGAGGGCGTGCTGCTGTATCGCGGCTACCCGATCGAACAGCTGGCGGAAAAATCCAGCTTTCTCGAAGTGTCGTACCTGCTGCTCAACGGCGAGCTGCCGACCAAGCCGCAGTTCGATGCGTTCGATCACGAAATCACGCATCACACGATGATGCATGAGTCTCAGAAAAACTTTTTCCAGGGCTTCCATCACGACGCTCACCCGATGGCGATGCTGGCCGCTTCGGTGGCGTCGCTTTCCGCGTTCTACCATGACGATCTGAACGTCGATGACCCGGCCGATCGCAAGCTGGCGGCCATCCGCCTGATCGCCAAGATGCCGACCATCGCCGCATCGTGCTACCGCTATTCGATCGGCTGGCCGGCGCGCTATCCACGCAATAATCTCGCCTACGTCGAGCGCTTCCTGCACATGATGTTCGAAGTGCCGAGCGAGCCGCTGGAGATGAATCCGGTGGCAGCCAAGGCGCTGGAGCTGCTGTTTATCCTGCACGCTGATCACGAGCAGAATGCTTCGACGTCAACCGTGCGGCTCGTCGGCTCCACCGGCGCCAACCCGTATGCGTCGATCGCCGCCGGCATCACGGCACTTTGGGGTCCGGCACACGGCGGCGCCAATGAGGCGGTGCTCAAGCAGCTTGAAGAAATCGGCACGCCGGACCAGGTCGAAAAGGCCGTGCTGCGCGCGAAGGACAAAAACGACAGCTTCCGCCTGATGGGCTTTGGTCACCGCGTCTACAAGAACTTCGATCCGCGCGCCAAGATCATTCGCGAAATGTGCCACAAGGTGCTGGAAGAACTCGGTGTCAACGACCCGCTGCTCGACGTGGCGATGAAGCTGGAAGAGGCGGCACTGAAGGACGACTACTTCGTCGAGCGCAAGCTTTATCCGAACGTCGACTTCTACTCCGGCATCATCTACAAGGCGCTGGGCATTCCGACGGAGATGTTTACGGTGATGTTCGCCATAGCCCGCACCGCCGGCTGGATCGCGCACTGGATCGAGCAGCACGAAACGCCGGGATCGCGTATCGGTCGCCCGCGTCAGATTTATACCGGAGCGGACGTTCGCGACTACATGCCGGAGGCGAAGCGCTAATCGTCTTTGCGTCAGTTGACATAAAAATGCCCGGGCTTGCCCGGGCATTTTTATGTGGCGCTGCCCAGTCGGGCGGTTTGTCCAGAAAACGGACGGTCCAGTTCAGCGGAGGGCGGCCGACAGCCGCTGTTCGAACGCATCGTCATCGTTTTCCGCCAGCAGCATCTCCACCTGCGTCAGCGTCGCGCGCCGCATCGGCGTGTCGTCGGCGCGGCGGTCCAGCGGCGCCTGCCGCAGCGAATCGCGCGGCAGCACGGTCAGATCGAACGGCAGCTCGTCGGCGGCGAACAACAGCACGGGAAATTCCGATTGTTCCTCGCGCGTGGTGCGCAGTCGGCGCGTCTGGGTTTCGATCGGCACGCCGTTGTCGAACAGATAACGGCCGACGGCGTCGGGATCGTCGCTGAACACATGCAGGCACACGGCCGAGTGGGTGTCGGCCGTGCCTTCGAGTACGGCGCCGACCAGACGCGGTTCGAAGGCGGAGAGAAAGCGCATGGCTTCGACTGCCGCCTCGCGCCGCTGACGCAGCGATTTGGGCTGGCTGTCGCCCAGAAACAGCCGCTGATGCTCGCGCAGCGCTTCCTCGATTTCCAGATTGCGCGGCAGCGCCTGCGTGTCGAGAATGCCGAGCCGTTCGGCGGCCTTGAGTTTGGCGTGGTGAAAGTCGCGGATGCCGTGCTCGCTCATCAGGCGAGCGGCTTCCTGGGCTATGCGCAGGCGGCTGCGCTGTAGCCGATCGTGCGCGTGGATGCGGTGGTGTTCGCCTCGGGACATGACACGCTCCTCATCGGTAGATGGCCTGATGCATTGGCGCCGTGGGTGCGGCGGCAAGCAGTGTGGCGACTTAGAAAATATCGTAGGCGTGCTGCTGGTCCTGTTCCTTCTGCTGAGTGGCCTGGGTGCGCAGGCGGTCGACGTCCTCCACCTTGAAAATTTCATTCATGCCGTTGGGATCATCCGGTGTGGTCGGCAGGCCGCTGTCGCGGTTGATGAATACCGTACTGATCCCTGGCGGCATTGGCAAACTGTTCATCGGCAGGCCTTTGAGCACCTCGCCCATGTAGTCCATCCAGATCGGCAGCGCGGCCTTGGCGCCAAACTCGCCGTGGCCAAGCGAGGCGTAATCGTCGAAGCCTACCCACACCGCGGTGGAAAGGTCGCCGTTGAAGCCGACGAACCAGGCGTCGCGGTGATCATTGGTAGAGCCGGTCTTGCCGGCCAGATCAGTGCGGTTGAGTGACTTGGCCGCCGAACCGGTGCCGCGAAGGATCACGTCCTTCATCAGCGAAGTGAGCAGGTAGTCATTGCGAATGTCGATGACTAGCGGGGCAAGTACCGGAGGGTGCGCGTTCTGGTTGTGAACGTCGGCGGGCAGCACGGCGATGCCGACACCGTCCACGCTGCTGCCCGAGGCGGGTGCCGCCGTGGTTGCCACCGGAACATCGTTGGCCGGCGTCTTGAGCATGTCGGCCGGCGGTGGCCCGGGCTGGCCCGTATCAAGCAGGCGCTCCTGGCAGTCGTGGCAGGCACGCGCCGGGTTGGCTAGATAAACCGGCTTGCCGCTGCGATCGTCAATCTCGCTGATGAAATACGGCGTGACCAGATAGCCGCCGTTGGCGAACACGGCATAGCCGCGCGCCATGCTCATCGGCGACACCGAGGCCGTACCCAGCGCCATCGAAAGGTTGGGCGGAATCGCATCAAGCGGGAAGCCGAAGCGGGTGACGTAGTCGCGCGCATAGCGCACGCCGATGGCGTCCAGCAGGCGCACGGAAACAAGGTTTTTCGACTGCACCAGCGCCTCACGCAGGCGCATGGGGCCGGCAAACTTGCCGTCGTCGTTGGACGGCGTCCATACCCCGCCGGGTCGAGACGGGTCGGGCAGTGCCAGCGGCGCGTCATTAATAATGGACGACGGTGTAAAGCCGCGCTCGAAGGCCGCCGAGTAGAAGTACGGCTTGAAGCTGGAGCCCGGCTGGCGTGCCGCCATCACCGCGCGGTTGAATTTGCTCAGCGAAAAGTTGAAACCGCCGACCAAGGCGCGGATGGCGCCGTCTTCCGGACTGATCGAGGTCAGCGCAGCCTGCGCGCGCGGAATC
>CBAAAD010000263.1:0-4929 GCA_964658785.1 uncultured Methylobacterium sp. | reverse complement strand
AACAAAACACGCCGGCGTTGAGCCGGCGTTTTGGTTTGAGCGCATCAGGAAATAATCACTGTCAGGCGATTATCTGAAGCGGGCGATCAGATCGCCAGGTCCTTTTCCTTCTTGCCGGCTTTCAGTGCATCGCTGAACCAGTGCGGACGCTTGCCGCGGCCGGACCAGGTCTGGGCGGGATTGGCCGGGTTGCGGTATTTCGGTGCGACCGGGCTGCTGGCGCGCTTGGCCTTGCCGCGGCCCTGACCAAAAATGTCCTCGAAGGAATAACCCTCGGCCTTGATCAACGCGAGTACCTTGTCGCGCAGTTTGGACACTTTTTCCTTGCTCAATTCAGTCTGGCGGATCTGCGCCTTGCTGATGAGGTCCTTGAGCTGCGAGTGATTGAGGTTTTTGATATCGACGGCCATGTTGGATTCCCGGGGTAAAGATCTCTGATTGAGACCATTGGATCGATTAACTAGTGGGTGTTTAATTAGAAGGGTGGCGGATAAGCGGGGGAGCCAAACCCAGTAAATGGTCTTGCGCTCGTGATTCTGGCGGATGACTCAAACCATTGTAAAGGCTATTGATAAGCGGATGCGTATTTTCAAAGGGTTTGTGATTAATTTGTGCAGACAGGAGGCGCGCCGCGGGCTATTGAAATAGAGCACGCCCCGAGGCGTCGACAGCCAAAAAAAATGGCCGCACGAAGCGGCCATGTCGATTAATTTCAGTGAATCGATTGGGGCATTCTTAATCAGAAGCCCTTCACTCGCTCATTTTCAATGGACGAATTAATCCAGCAGGCTGAGCAGCTCAGCCTGCGTGATGGCGCGGTTGTCAGCGTCCTGCCGGCCGCGATATTCCAGCGTGCCGGCGGCCAGCCCGCGCTCGCTCACCACCACGCGGTGCGGAATGCCGATCAGCTCCATATCGGCAAACATGCCGCCCGGGCGCAGGCCGCGGTCGTCCAGCGCCGCTTCGATGCCGCGTTCGACCAATGACTGGTACAGCGCTTCAGCGGCGGCGCTGACCTCCGGCAGATTTTTCGGATTGATGATACACACCACCACCCGCCACGGCGCCATGGCGTCGGGCCAGACGATGCCGGCGTCGTCGTGGCGCTGCTCGATCGCCGCCGCCACGATGCGGCTGACGCCGATGCCGTAGCAACCCATGGACAGCACCTGCGGCTTGCCCTGATCGTCGATGACGGTAGCCTTGAGCGCCTCGGCGTATTTCTGGCCGAGCTGGAACACGTGCCCGACTTCGATGCCGCGGGCGATGTGCAGCGTGCCCTTGCCATCGGGCGACGCGTCGCCTTCGACCGCGTTGCGCAGATCGGCCACGCGGGTGACGCGCGCATCGCGCAGCCAGTTGGCACCGGTGTAATGCGTGCCATCGGCGTTGCCGCCGCAGACGAAATCGGCCAGCACGGCGGCGTCGCGATCGACAATGACAGGAATGGACTCGGGCAGGCCGACCGGGCCGATAAAGCCGGGACGCGTGCCGGTGGCGGCGCGGATTTCCTCCTCCGAGGCGAGCACCGATTCGTCCGGCAGCTCGGCCAGCTTGCCGGCCTTGACCTCGTTGATCTCGTGGTCGCCGCGCAGGCATAGCGCCACCAGACCGTCGCGGCCGCGCACCAGCAGGGTCTTGACGCACTGCTGCGGCGTCACCTGGAGGAAGGCAGACACCTCGTCGATGGTCCGCTGCTTGGGCGTGTCGACGCGCTGCAGTTCGGCGCCGGGTGCAGGGCGTTCGCCGGCGGGCGCCTGCGCCTGCGCCTTCTCCATGTTGGCGGCGTAATCGGAGCCATCGGAAAACACGATGGCGTCTTCGCCCGAATCAGCCAGCACCTGAAACTCGTGGCTGGCGTTGCCGCCAATGGCGCCCGTGTCGGCCTGCACCGCGCGGAAGGTCAGCCCCAATCGGGTAAAGATGCGCGTGTAGGCCTGATACATCGCGTTGTAGGTTTCGGCGAGCGATTCCGGCGTAAGGTGGAACGAGTAGGCGTCCTTCATCAGAAACTCGCGCGCGCGCATCACGCCGAAGCGCGGGCGGATTTCGTCGCGGAACTTGGTCTGGATCTGGTAGAAGTTGACCGGCAGCTGCTTGTAGCTTTTCAGCTCGTTGCGCGCGTAATCGGTCACCACTTCCTCGGCGGTGGGGGCGTAGCAGAACTCCTGCTCCTTGCGATCCTTGATCTTCAGCAGCTGGGGGCCGAACTTCGCCCAGCGGCCGGTCTCCTCCCACAGCTCCTTGGGCTGGATGGTCGGCATCAGCATTTCTATCGCGCCGGCGCGGTCCATTTCCTCGCGTACGACCTTTTCCACCTTGCGCAGCACGCGCAGGCCCAGCGGCGACCAGGTGTACAGGCCCGAGGCGAGGCGGCGGATCATGCCGGCGCGCAGCATCAGCCGGTGGCTGGCGATTTCGGCGTCGGCGGGGACTTCCTTGACGGTGGCCAGGTGGAATTGGCTGAGGCGCATGCGGGTGTTCCGGCGTGATGAAAGACGCCAATTGTAGCGGCCAGCCGGCAGCGCCGGTTGAGCGGCCGCGGCACCGCGCGACCTGAGCGGCTACCGGCGCATGACTGGGCGCCGGCAGCGCGGCGGGAATGGCCCTACTTTGCGCAGTACTGCTGGTACTGCGCCTGCGCCGCGCTGGCCTGCTGCTTGCGCGCGCTGTCGTCCAAGGCGGTCTGTTTGCCGCCTTGCTGCATGACGACCGGCGCGCTGCCTTTGAGCGCCGCAAGGTTGGTTTGCAGCGAAGTGCACAGTTTCGCGCGATTTTCCGGCGTGTCGGCCATGGTGGTTGCGGTCGGCTGGGCTGTGGCGGCCGCGGCGGGCTTGGCGACCGAAGCCGCTGGCGCGGGCGGCACGGATGTGTCCGCCTTGAGCTGCTTGAACTTGGCGGCGCCGCCCGGCGGCGGTGACTGCGAGTAGTGCACCGTACCGCTGGCGTCTTTCCATTTGTAGACCTGGGCGCTGACGAGCGGGGCCATCAACAGCAGCGCCAGGGCAATCATCGAACGGTGCATGGTTTTCTCCCTAAAGTGATTCGACGACAAGATGGACGGACGCTAGTAATACTCGTGCGAATCTGACCAATGGCCTGATCCGGCACCCTAGTTAACACCGTCACGGCCCGGACTCAAGCGACCGATGGTTTACACTGCGCGCATCCTGCCACGGTCTTGATTGATGAGCGAACCGATGCCCGTCCGCCAGCCGCCTCATCGCGGCATCTACCTGCTGCCAAACCTGGTGACCACCGGAGCGATGTTCGCGGGTTTCTACGCGATTATCGCCAGCGTCGCCGGGCATTACACGGACGCGGCGGTCGCGGTTTTCATGGCGGCCGTGCTGGACGGTCTGGACGGCCGCGTGGCGCGGCTGACCGGCACGCAGAGCGAATTCGGCGTGCAGTACGACTCGCTGTCCGACCTGATCAGTTTCGGCATGGCGCCGGCGCTGGTGATGTACGCCTGGTCGCTATCCACATTGAAGGATTTCGGCCCGCTGTGGGGCAAGCTGGGCTGGGCCGCCGCCTTCATCTACGTGGCGTGCGCCGCGCTGCGGCTGGCGCGCTTCAACACCCAGGTTGGAGTGGCCGACAAGCGCTATTTCCAGGGCCTGGCCAGCCCGGCGGCGGCGGCGGTGTGCATGTCGTTCGTGTGGGTGGTGGACAAGAGTGGCCTGCCCGGGAGCGAGTTCTGTTTCATCACGCCGGTGCTCGCCATCACCGTCGGCCTGCTGATGGTCAGCCGGTTTCGCTATTTCAGCTTCAAGTCGTTGCCGATGGGTGAACGTGGCCATGTGCCGTTCGGCTGGATGGTCGGCGCGGTGTTGTTGCTCGGTCTGCTGGTGCTCGATACCGCGTGGGTGCTGTTCGTCGGATTCACCGCGTATCTGCTGTCCGGACCGACCTGGACCATGTGCCGGTTGGCCACGCACCGCCGCCGCATTCGTCGGAGCGTCGCGTGAGCATGCCGACCCATCATCCGGTCGCCGCCAGCCAGCGCTCCCGCGTGCTGCGGGCGCTGGGGGTTACGCCCTGGGTGCAGCGCGCCGCGCGTGCGCCTTCATCGGCTAGCTCCGGTGAGCCCGCGATGGTGTTATCCGATCTGGCCGCCGGTGTGGCCTGCGTGGTGGTGCTGCCCGAAGTGTGCAGCACGCGCGAGCTCGATCTGCTCGGTCGTTTGCTCAACGCCTGCGGCGCGACGCTGGCGCGTGCGGCGCGGGTGCGGGTGACCAACGGCCAGCTGGCCGCTGACGTACCGCATGCGCGCGCCTATCTGGTGTTTGGCCAGGCGCAGGCGCACGCGCTGGGGCGGGCCTTGCCGGCGGCAACGATGCATCAGGCGCAAATCGTGCTGGCCGATGAGCTTGCGCTTGTTCTGGCTGCCGCCGATGCCAAGCGAAGGTTGTGGAGTGCGCTGCGCAACCTGCGCCGCGCACTGGCCACCGCGGAGGGTTGAGTTGATGGCTGCCGTGCTCAAGCCGGTTATCCAGGTACGCGCGATGCGCAGCGACGATCTGACCCGGGTCAGCGAGCTGGAAACGGCCTCGTATGATTTTCCATGGTCCCTCGGCGTGTTCGCCGACTGCCTCAAAGCGGGACATCCCTGCTGGGTGCTGTGCATGGACGGGCTGGTGGCCGGCTACGGCATCCTCTCGATGGGCGCGGGCGAAGCGCACGTGCTCAACATCTGCATCGCCCCGGATTATCGCGGCCAGGGGCTGGGCCGGCACCTGCTGCGCCGCCTGCTGGACATCGCGCGGTGGAATGGGGCGGAACGTATTTTTCTCGAAGTGCGGCCGTCCAATCCACTGGCCAAGACCCTGTACGAGTCGATGGGTTTCAAGGAAATCGGCAAGCGCCCGCGCTACTACCCGGCAAAGAACGGGCGCGAGGATGCGATTGTGATGGTGCTGGAGCTTG
>CBAAAD010000262.1:0-4944 GCA_964658785.1 uncultured Methylobacterium sp. | reverse complement strand
CCGAGCAGGCCGTGGAGCGCGTCTCCGGCGTGCGCGCGCTGGCGGTGGAAATGGGCGTCACCTTGCCTGGCGTCAGCAAGCGCTCCGATACCGATATTGCCCAATCGGTGGAGAGTGCCCTGCAGTGGACCACCTATCTGAACAAGGACGCGGTCCAGGTCGTTGTCGAAAACGGCTGGGTCACGCTCTCGGGCAAAGTGGAATGGGCCTATCAGCGCCAGGCCGCCGCCAGCGCCGTGCGCTACCTGATGGGCGTCAAGGGCATCACCGACAACATCGCCATCGAGTCCACCGTATCGGTCGCCGGCGTCAAAGCGGATATCGAAGCGGCGCTGAAGCGGCGGGCGATTGTCGATGCGCAACGTATTTCCGTCGAAGTGCACGGTGCCGACGTGACGCTCGCTGGCGCCGTCAACACGTGGACCGAGCGTGACCTTGCGCGGCAGTCCGCGTGGAGCACCGCCGGCGTGAAGAACGTGGTGAACAACATCGTTGTCGCCTGGTAAGACCCGTAAAGCGCCTGACGGTGTCGGGCGCGTTTTCTCCTTCCGACTATCACTGCAACGTGGAGATCGACATGCAACATTATTTCTGGAGCGACTGGTACGTGGTCAGCGACATGGCGAGAAAGTCGCCGGTGATCATGATGATCACCATCAGCAGCGGCGTCAGAATGGCTTGTCCGGTCACCACCAGACCGAAGATGAGAAACAGGACGGAGACGATTTTCTTGACGATCGAATTCATCGTGTAGGTGAGTATGCGTTGAAACGTAACGCGCCCCTCCTTGACCGCGGCGACGATGCCGGCAAGCCCCGGTTGGGTCAGCACCATGCCCGCGGCGGACTTGGCGACGTCGGTGGCGCTGGAAACCGCGATGCCCATCTGTGCCTGGCGCAGCGCAGGTGCGTCGTTCGCACCATCGCCGCACATGCCTACCGTGTGACCACTGTCCTGAAAAGCCTTGACGAGCTTGTACTTGTCTTCGGGGAGCACGCCGGCAAATATCGCAAACGGCATGGGATCGATGCGTGCGTGCAGTGGGCCCGGTGGATACGTGGCGCCGTCGATGTTTACCGCCCTGGCGACGATCGCCGCCGTCGCCGCCGCATCGCCGGTGACCATGACGACGCGCACGCCCAGATCATGCAGCTCCCGGATCAGTGCGGCCGAATCGGCGCGCGGCGGATCGCTGAGCGCGATCAGCCCCACCAGATGCATCGCGCCCGGCGCGCCTGCGGCAACGGCCAGCACCCGAAAGCCCTGGTCTTCGAGTCGCCCCGCCGCGGCCATGCCGCGGGGCGACGCAGCCGCAATCGCGCTGACGGCAGCAAAGGCTCCCTTGACGATGCGCATCGGCTGGCCGGCCCTGTCGGTAGCGGTGGCCTCCGACATTTTGCTGGCCGGATCAAACGGCAGAAAGGTCAGAAAGTGCGGCGGGTCATCCACTTTTTTGCTCGACGCTGCCTGGCGTATGGCTGCGTCAACCGGGTCCTGCCCGCCGTCGGAACTGGCCAGTGCGGCGAGCATGAGCACATGCGCCTCGTCCAGGCCTGCCAGCGGCATCACCTGCGCCACGCTCAGCGCGTTGCAGGTCAGCGTGCCGGTCTTGTCGACGCACAGCACATCGACCGTGGCCGCCTCGTCCACCGCCGAAAGGCGCGTCGGCAGCACGTTGAGCTTGGCCAGCGCCCGTGCACCCAGTGCGGCGGCCAGCGTAAATGTCGCCGGCAGCGCCACGGGTATCGACGCCAGCACAGCGACCAGCACGAGCGGAATGATTTGTGTCGTCGGCAGCCCAAGCAGGCAGGCGTATCCGACCAGCGCAATGACAACGAGACCGTTGAACAGGGAAAGATTTCGCACGATCCGCAGCACCGTCTTCTGCTCGGTTCCGGTGACGTGAGCGGTCGCCACCAGTTCGGCGGTGCGGCCAAATTTGGTGCGGATACCCGTCGCCGTGATTTCGCCCACCGCCTCGCCGCGACGAACCAGTGCGCCGGCGTACGTATGCATTCCCGTGGCGGCCTCAACCGGCACCGATTCGCCGGTGAGCATGGATTGATCGATCAGCACGCTGCCGCTGGTCAGGCATATATCGGCGGCGACGACACTGCCGAGCGACAGCTTGACGATGTCACCGGGCACCAGGCCGGCCGCGGGAATCGTCTGCCACGCGTGGTCGCGTCGAACCGTCGCATTCATGGCCAGCTGTGACCTCAAGGCGGCCAGCGTTGCCTGAGCGCGACTTTCCTGAAACAGGCCCAGCGCCGCATTGAAAATCACCAGCCCGGCAATAATCGCGGCTTCCGGGTAGCTGTGCATGATGAGTTCGAGCAGCGCCGCCGCTTCGAGCATCCATGGCACCGGTGACCAGAGTTTGCCCAGCGCCATACGCAAGGGATGGATGGCCTCGTCGGGCATGGCGTTGGCGCCGATCGTGGCCAGTCGCCGGGCTGCTTCGTCAGTCGACAATCCCGCTTCCCCAATGACGGGGACCGGCGCGTGCTCAGGGGGTTCGTTATCGCGCGCGGCTTGGTGTTTGCTGGTCAAGCGCGTGTTCCCTGGCTCAACCCATCGGCCAACCGGGAATCATCTCGCGAAAAGACGACACCGGCGGCGATGATCATGGATGACCAACCGGCTGAAATGTGGCCGGCGCCAGTCGACGCGCTATGGCGCCGGCACTCGTGTCGGGTTTGGGATGCGGTGCGAAAATCAGCCACCAGATCAGCATCAGCAAAACGAGCTTGGCGAGTATTACGCACAGCAGTTCGAGCGTCAGTCGACGCAGCGGTCGGCGGCTCTTTCTTTCAGCCGCCCTCTGCCGGTCACCTTTCGGAACGAACGCGCCGCCACCGCCGGGGTGTCCAATGCGGCTGGCCATTCGCGCAGTGACGCTCGTCGCGATCGGTGCAGGGGCGGTTGACGCAGGACCATCCATCGGCTTCAGAGCATTGAGTGCGCTCCGCTGTCGTCGTACTTGATAGGACATGGGCGGCTCCAGCGATGAAAACGGAAGACGCGCTGCCTGCTGGAGCCTGCGGCGCTGGCGTCGATGGTCGCGCGCGGCCCCGAAGCGCATCGGGTACGCCCACGGTACCAACGCATGCGCGCCACCGGCAGCCTCGGAAACTACCTAGCCCGGTCTGTTCGATCGGTGCGGGCATCCGCTGTTCATGGTGACGGCGGGTTGACCGGCAGCGGCATCGAAGGCGGCGTGTCGAGTGCCCCGAGCAGGGCGGCATCATGGCCGTAAACGTCGTTTTTATAGGTGATACGCCCATCGTCATTCAGATCGACGGTCCAGTAGGCCAGCAGCAGCGGCACCTTGGTGGGCAGGGTGACGTTTTCGGTAGTGGTGGTCTGCAGCTTGGCGTCGATGGCCGCCGCGCTCCAGTTCACCGGATCGTTGAAAAGCATCTGCACCAGCTGCAGCGGATTCTCGACGCGGATACAGCCGGAGCTGGTGGCGCGCTGTTCGCTGCTGAACAGGTCCTTGTGCGGCGTGTCGTGCAGATACACCGCATAGGGGTTGGGAAAGCGGATCACCACGCGACCCAGCGAGTTGTCCGGCCCCGAATCCTGCCGCAGCGTGATGCCGCGCGGTGATGTCCAGTCGACGCTGGAGACGGGTATCACCGCGCCCTGGGCGTTGAGTACGCGAATGCGGTTGGCGGCCAGATAACCCGGGTTTTTCCGGATCTTCGGCAGGATGTCCTTGGCGAGAATCGTCGGTGGCACCGTCCAGGTGGGATTGAAGGTGATGTAGGTGATCTGCGCCTGAAAAATCGGCGTGCTGCGAAACGGCTTGCCCACCTGCACGCGCGAGCGCCACAGGCGCTGCCCATCGCGGTAGTAGCTGACCTTGTAGCCGGCAATGTCCACCACAACGAAGGTGCCCTGCAGCGCATGCAGCAGCCAGCGCGCACGTTCCAGGTTCACACGCACCTGATCGATGCGCGCAGCGACCGGTACGTTCAGTGCCGCCAGCGTGCTCTTGCCGATGTGGCCATCGACCGGCAGATACTGCTCGGTCTGGAACTGCTTCACCGCACGCTCGAGTGCGTCGTCGTAACCATCGCCCGCGGCGAGCGAGGGATCGAGATAGCCGCCGGCCATCAGCCGCTGGCGCAGGGTCACCACGCGCGGATCACGCATGCCCGGTATCAACGTCGGGCCCGCGCCAATGGTGGGCCAGCCACCGCTCTTTTCGATGGCGCGCAGCTTGGCCAGCCCGTCGCGCAGTTTTCCGTAGATGACATTCTGCGGCGGCGCCTGCTGAAACGCCTGGGTGACGCGGTGGGTGTTCACCGCATCCTCGATGAGTGCCAGATCCTGCTTGGGATCAATCGTGGCCGGGTCAAAGTTCCACTGTTTGTCGAGCTGTCTCGGGTCGACCTTGCCGCGCCTGAGCTGCAGCAGGGCGCTGATGTGTGCATGCGTGGCGGCCATATCGAAACGCGCGCGCTGCGCTGGCGTTGGCGTGGCGGCCAGCAGCGATGCCTCGGTGCTGGCGAGCTCATCGACGTGATAGTCCGCAGGATCGAGCCCATCGAGCACCGTCGCCTTCAGGCCGCTCAGCAGCTGCCGGGTCGTTTCGGGGTCGGTCCACGCGGGCAGGTAGTGCCGCTGTGCGTAAAAATCCGCTTCGGCCACGGCGGGGTCGATTGGCCGCAAGGCCACTGGCGTGGAAGAGGCTTCGGCCGGTGCGGACGCCGCCGGCCTGAAAAGGTCCTGCCTGATCAGCTGCGCGACAGGATCGGTCGGCATCGGGCTCGTCGACGCGCTGGCGGGCGCCGCTTGTTCGGCTGGTGTTGCAGCACGGGCGCCGATTGCGGGCGCAAGCATGATGCAGCACAGTGCGGAAAGAATGGCTCGGTTCCGCATGGTTATGTCCTGGGTGGAAGCTAGTGGGCGGGTCTCTCGCCTTCATTAATCGGA
>CBAAAD010000261.1:0-4955 GCA_964658785.1 uncultured Methylobacterium sp. | reverse complement strand
CACGTTTGATCCGGCGTCGGCCGATGCGCTGTTCGGGGTGGGAAGTTTCGGCACGATCAATACCGGATTGGGCGGCGGCGCGCCGCTCAGCGATACGGTCGCCGTACGTGGCGACATCAGCCGCAATTCGACCGAAGGCTACGTCAACCGCGGTCACGCGGATTCGTTTTCCGGCAGCTTCTCGCTACTTTGGCGGCCTAGCGCAAGCTTCAGCATGCTTTTTGCGCTGGATGTGTTGAAGGACAACCCCTCTGATTATTACGGCGTTCCGCTGCTGCCCGCCTCCGCCACCAGTGACCCGTTGCGCGGCGTGCTGAATGCTTCATCGGGTCTGGCGATCGACAAGCGCACGCGCTATATCAACTACAACGTAGCCGATGCCGACAACAGCTCGCGGCAATACTTTCCGCGGATCCAGCTGACGTGGAAGCCGACCGATTCGCTCACGATTGAAAACAGCGCCTACGATATCTACGCCTCGCGCACGTTCATCAATTCGGAAAGCTACGTCTACAACACCGCTACCGGCAAGATCGACCGTGACCGCTTTTTCGTCTTCCACGATCAGCACCTGGCCGGTGATCGTCTGACAGCGACCGTGCTCGGCGATCTTTTCGGCATGGCCAACCGGTTCGTGGTGGGCGCCGACTACAGTCATCTCGACTTTATCCGCAGCCGCGGGTTTCCCGATGGTGACAGCGTCAATCTGATCAATCCGCAGCCGGGTCTGTTTGGTCCTCTGGTGGAACGGAAAAGCCCGACTTACTGGGACGATACCGGCGTGTTCTTTGAAGACGCACTCGATCTGGCGCCTGGCCTGAAGCTCGTCACCGGTGCGCGCGAGGAGCGGCTCTGGCTGGATCGGCAAAACTTCAATGCCGACGGCAGCTTTCAAAGCTCGACCAGTTTTCACAACACCTACGACCTCTTCAACTGGCGCATGGGGCTAGTATACGACATCAACCACACCTGGTCGGTCTATGGCCAGTACAGCACCGGACAGGACCCGGTCGGATCGAACATCTTTCTGGTCAATGCCGGACAGAATTTCAAGCCCAGCGATTCACGACAGGCCGAAGTCGGACTGAAAGCCGCCGGTGATCAGGGCGAGCTCACGCTCGCTCTGTACGACATTCATCGCAACAACATCCTTACCCAGACGGGCTCGGATTCGGTAAGCAACGCCGGCAGCCAGACATCGCGGGGCCTTGAACTTTCCGCATCGCATCGGATCACCAGCAACTGGTCGCTGAGTGGCAACGCCGCCTATACCGATGCGCGCTACGGAACGTTCATCGATACCAATAGCGGTGTCGATGCCAGCGGCAATCGACCGTTGAACGTGCCCCGCTGGACGGCCAACCTGCAAACCAGCGTGCAGCATATTGCCGACCTGCCGTGGGAAATCGGTGGCGGCGTCCGCTACGTGGGCCGGCGTTATGCGGATTTCGCCAACACCCTGGCGATGCAGGGCTACACCACGGCCGACCTTTATACGTCGTACACCATCAAGCCGCAGGTCACCGTCTCGGTGCGGGTGGAAAATCTTTTCAACAAAACGTACGCCCAGTGGGCTGATCCGAACTATCCGAGCGAGCTTTTGCTCGGTGCGCCGCGCACGTATGAGGTGAGCGTCGTTGCGCACTTCTAACTCGGCCCCGATGCATGCGTCGGCCGCCCGACCGGTCAGGCGCGCGCGCCGACCGCTGGTATTCCTGCATCGCTGGCTTGGCATCGTGCTGTGTTTGATGTTCATGCTGTGGTTTGCAACCGGTGCGGTTTTGCTGTTTGTGCCGTTTCCAGCGCTGAGTAGCGCCGATGCGAGCAAGCATTCACTGCTATTGCTTGACGATCAGGTGCGGGTAACACCCGCCGAAGCGCTGTCAGCTGCCACATCGTCGGCCGTATCGCTGCGCCTGATCCAGCGGATCGATGGCCCGGCCTACGTAATGACCGATAGCTTGGGCCACTCGTCGGCCGTAGCGGCCGGCGCAAGACCGCTCCCGGTGTTGATGGACGCTGCGAATGCGGCGCGAACCGCAAGCGCTTTTGCCGCCGCCGGTGCGGTCGAAACCATCGGGCCGATAGCGGATGACCAGTGGACCGTACACCAGCATTTCGATCCGTGGCGACCGCTTTACAAGGTATCGATGAATGACGTGGCGGGCACAACGCTCTACGTGTCGGCGGTGACTGGCGAAGTGGTGCAGCGGACGAGTCGCTGGCAGCGCGGCTGGAACTGGGTCGGTGCGGTCGTTCACTGGATCTATCCCACCGTGCTTCGTCGCCACTGGAATGTGTGGAACCAGTCGGTGTGGACACTTTCGTTGATCGGTGTCGGTGTGGCGCTTGCCGGGGTATGGCTGGGCACCCGACAGACGCTGCGACTGAAGCGCATGAAACGTCCTGGCTGGACGCCATTTATCGGCTGGATGCGCTGGCATCACGTGCTCGGCCTCGTTGGCAGTCTTGTGCTGGTTCCCTGGATCGTCAGCGGCTGGCTGTCGATGGATCACGGCAGGCTGTTTTCCACCAGTGCACCCAATCCAGTTGCGGCGGATATCTACAAAGGCGTGCCGCTTGCGCCATCGCTTTCCGCGTGGACGCTGCCGGACATTCGCGCGATCAAAGGTGCGACATCGGTAACGTTTCATGCCGTCGGCGGAAAAGCGTACGCGCAGGTCGTGCGCGCTGACGCTACCCGCGTGATCGACGGCAGCCGCCACGTCGAGATGGACAAGCTGCCCGACGAAACCATCGTCGCGGCTGTAAAAAAAGCGTGGCCTGCAAATTCCATCGTATCGATCGATGTGCCTGCGCCCGGCGATCTGTACGTAGCCGCCGAGAGCTTTCCAGCCGACGTGCGACGCGTTGTGCTCGCTGGCGACGGCGAGCACTGGCTATATTTTGACCGCGGCGGCGTACTTCTTGCCGAAATGAATCGAAGCCGGCGCGCCTATGCGTGGTTCTACTACGCCGTGCACACGCTGCATTTTCCGGGACTGGTCAATCATCCGGTTTTTCGACTGGCGCTGGCGCTGGCCTGCCTCGCGCTCGGCTTCGCACTCAGCGCCAGCGGCGCCGTTGTGGGCATTCTTCGCCTGCGGCGCTCTTTCGGCGCTCCCGTGCCATCACGAAAACCGCGGCCGGTGTTCAAGCGCTAGCCCGGCCTTGCCTGCAAACGCGCCTACTTTCCATGCACTCACGAGGCTCCGATGAAAGATCGTCTGTTTTTACTCACCCCCGGCTTTTTCAACGGGCAGCATGGCCCGCTCTATTGCGGCGACTCCCTGCCGATCGAAGGCCTGCTCAGCCTGTTCCCTTCGCTAGGTGAGTCCATCGATGTAGTGCATGTCGCATTTCAGAAACCGCGCGAAAAAATTGTCGCCGTACTGGGCGAAGGCCATCAATCGGCGCCGGTACTGGTGCTGGCTACAGATGCCGTGGTCGCTGACGATTTGCCGGTAAAAATCAGCGGCGGCGAACGTTTTATCGATGACGAAAAAGCCATTCGTCAGTACCTTTCAGCGCGGTTCAACCTGCCGACCGCTTCGTAATTGGCGATATCAGGATTCTCGCAGGCATCCGGCTGTCGATGATTCGCATCGCCATTGCCGATTTAAGAGCAGTTTCTGACGATGGCTTGATCACGGGTCTCACGCTGTGAGACCCGCTGCCCGTTCAATGAGCCACGCCGCCAGGACTCGCCGATGAATGCCCAACTCGATCGTTACCACGCCGCCGACTCGCTGGTGCTCCGAGGCCCCAGCGACGGGCGCACGCTGGCGCAGCGCCTGACCAAGCGTTATGCGTCCAGAATTACCGGCGCGTTTATGGTTCCCGGCTGCGAAGGCTCGTATGCGCCACTGCCGGACGATCTGCCGCCGGCGCTGGCCCAGGCCCTTCGATCACGCGGCATCGATCGGCTCTACAGCCATCAGGCGCAGGCGTGGGCAGCGGCGCAGGCGGGCGATCATGTGGCGGTGGTGACGCCGACCGCATCGGGCAAGTCCCTGTGCTACACCCTGCCCATCATCACCGCGGCCATGACGCAGCACGCCAAGGCACTGTACCTGTTTCCGACCAAGGCGCTGGCGCAGGATCAGGTCGCCGAGTTGCTGGAGCTCAACCAGGCCGGCGAGCTGGGCGTCAAGGCGTTTACCTTCGACGGCGATACGCCCGGCGACGCGCGCCAGGCGATCCGGCTGCACGGCGATATCGTGGTCAGCAATCCGGACATGCTGCATCAGGCGATTCTGCCGCACCACACGAAGTGGGCGCAGTTCTTCGAGAACCTGCGCTATGTGGTGATCGACGAAGTGCATACCTATCGCGGCGTGTTCGGCTCGCACGTGGCCAATGTGATCCGCCGGCTGAAGCGCGTATGCGCGTTCTACGGCGTGCGTCCGCAGTTCATTCTCTGCTCGGCCACCATCGGCAATCCGAAAGAGCATGCCGAAGCGCTGATCGAGGACGTCGTCACCGCGATCACCGAAAGCGGCGCGCCGACCGGCGACAAGCACGTGCTGCTGTGGAATCCGCCGGTGGTGAACCCCGACCTGGGCCTGCGCGCCTCGGCGCGTTCGCAAACCAACCGCATTGCGCGGCTGGCGATCAAGTCCGGCATGAAGACGCTGGTGTTCGCCCAGTCGCGCACGATGGTCGAAGTGCTGACCAAGTATCTGAAGGACGTGTTCGACAACGATCCGCGCAAGCCGGCGCGCATTCGCGCCTACCGCGGCGGCTATCTGCCGAAGGAGCGCCGCGCCGCCGAACGCGAGATGCGCGCCGGCGCCATCGACGGCATCGTCAGCACCTCGGCGCTGGAGCTGGGCGTGGATATCGGCAGCCTGGATGTGGTGGTGCTCAACGGCTATCCGGGATCGGTAGCGTCGACCTGGCAGCGCTTTGGCCGCGCCGGCCGGCGCCAGCAGTCGGCCCTGGGCGTGCTGGTG
>CBAAAD010000260.1:0-4964 GCA_964658785.1 uncultured Methylobacterium sp. | reverse complement strand
GCGCAGGATTTAGCGACGACAGCGCAAGGCAGCCAGAACCAGAAGCCTGCGGCGGCGACCTCAAATAAAGATGCGAAGGCCACCAAAACGGCGCCGGCAAAACCGGTCAAACCCGCGGCCAAAGCCGAGGACTCGGCCAGCACGCTGGATACCGTCGTCGTTACCGGCATTCGCGCCAGCATCGAGAATTCGCTCAAGGCCAAGCAGTTTTCCGACGACATCATCGAGGCGATTTCCGCCGAAGACATCGGCAAGCTGCCCGATTCCAGCATCGCCGAAAGCATCTCCCGTTTGCCAGGGCTTGCAACCCAGCGCGTCGATGGCCGTGCGAACCAGATCTCGATTCGCGGCCTGTCGCCTGACTTCGCCGGCACCACGCTCAACGGGCGCGAGCAGGCCACCATCGGCGAAAACCGCGGCGTGGAATATGACCAGTATCCGGCCGAGCTGATCAGCGGCGTGGCCGTTTACAAGACGCCCGATGCGGGACTGATCGGCCAGGGCCTGTCCGGCACGGTCGACCTGCACACCATCAAGCCGCTGGACCTGCCCAACCGCACCATTGCAGCCAACCTGCGCGGCGAATCCACTTCCAGCGGCAAGCTCAACCCCGGCACCGGCGTGGGCGACACCGGCCACCGCGCCAGCTTTTCGTATATCGACCAGTTTTTTGATCACACGCTGGGCGTTGCCGTGGGTTTCGCGCAGCTCGACTCGCCGATCCAGGAAAAGCAGTACCAGGCCTGGTACTGGAGCGTCGACAACGGCCCTGCCGGCATCGAGCAGAACTACAACTATCCGCATACGCCAGGCGTACCGGACAACGTGCTGTCGCAGGAAGGCATGGCCCTGCGCGCCAAGTCCGAAAGCCAGCGGCGCAACGGCCTGATTACGGTACTGGAGTGGGCGCCGAGCAAGGCCTATCACTCCACGCTGGACCTCTACTACTCCGCCTTCCGCGAACGCAGCTACAGCAATGATGTGCAGTGGTCGAGCAGCCCGTACGACAACGTCATCCACAGCTACAGCAACGTTGGACTGACGCCCGCTCAACCGTATCCGGTCGTCACCTCCGGCTCGATGACCAACATCGCGCCGATTCTGCAGAACGACTACACCAAGGAGCGCGACAAGCTGTTTTCGGCCGGCTGGAACAACCAGTTCGAGTTCGGCGGTGACTGGTCCGGCACGGCAGACCTGTCGTACTCCAGCGCAAAGAAAAAGCTGCAGGACGCCTACCTGTTTGCCGGCCTGCCGAACGGCGCTTTCACCAGCGTGGATTTCAACACGCCCGCCGGCAACGGCTATCCGGATTTTCGCCCGGCGGTGAACCTGGCCGACCCCGGCGCGGTGGTTTTTACCGACCCGGACAACTACGGCTACAACGGCCGCGAAGAGTTTGACCAGCAGAAGGATTCGATCAAGGCCATCCGCCTCGAAGCCACCCGGCAGCTGGGCTGGATCTTCGACAGCATGAATCTCGGTGTGGATTATTCCGATCGCATCAAGGTCAAGCAGGCCGACGTGTTTTTCGCCTGGCTCAACGGCAACGGCTCCGATGACGCCACCTACAATCACAACTTCAGTGCGCCGATCGATCCGGCTTACCTGCTGGGCCCCACCTCGCTGGGCTACGGCGGCATTCCCGGCATCATCAACTACAACGTGCTCGACGCGCTGGGCAGCCAGTTCTACCTGACCCAGCGCAACGGCCAGGGCGACTTCAGCCGCAACTACACGGTGGAAGAAAAGGTGCCGCTGGGCTATCTCAAGTTCAACATCGACACCTCACTGGGGAGCATCCCCCTGCGCGGCAACGCCGGTGTGCAGGTCGTGCATACCGACCAGTCGTCGGAGGCGCTGCAGACCGACGGCGACACGCTGGTCGGCCGCATTGATGGCGGAGCGAGTTACACCAAGGTGCTGCCAAGCCTGAATCTGGTTGCGCAGCTGGGCGATCAGCAGTACCTGCGCTTCGGCCTGGCCAAAACCATGGCGCGCGGGCGCATCGACGACGAGAAAGTGGCCACATCGGCGGGCGTGGCCGTGGTGACCGACGGCCCCGGCACGGGTCAGGTGCTGTGGTCCGGCAGCGGCGGCAACCCCAAGCTGCTGCCGTATATCGCGGTCGGCACCGACCTGTCGTGGGAAAAATACTTCGGCACGTCCAGCTACGTGGCGGTGGCGGTGTTCAACAAGAATCTCCTCAACTACATCTACAACCAGACCACGCTCAACTACGACTTCTCCAACTACATCAACGACACCCCCACGCTGAAGCCGACCAGCAACTTCGGCGCGTTCACCCGACCGGAAAACGGCAACGGTGGGCGCATGCAGGGGCTGGAGTTGTCCGGCGCGCTCGAAGGTGGGCTGATCGCGCACGCGCTGGACGGTTTCGGTGCGCAGGCCAACTTTTCGCTCACCAACAGCTCCATTCCCACCAATGCGATTTCGTCGATCCCAGGCAGCCCCAGCACCCTGCCCGGCCTCTCGCGCAAGGTGGCCAACCTGCAGCTGTATTACGAAAAACACGGATTCTCCGTGCGCATTGCCGAACGCTACCGTTCGTCGTTCACCGGCGAAGCCGTGGCGCTGTTCGACCAGCTCGGCTACACCAAAATTTTGCCGAACAAGCAGACCGACTTCCAGCTGGGGTACGATTTCACCGAAGGCCGCTGGAACGGCCTGTCGCTGCTGCTGCAGGTCAACAACCTCACCAACACGCCCGATGCCACCGTGCAGGTTGCCAACCTGCCCAACGGCGTTTCGGTGGCGCGCCCGCTCGAATACGACACGTACGGGCGCACGGTGTTGTTCGGGGTGAATTACAAACTTTGAGCGTCGCGTAGCTTCTTGCCTGCGAACCCCGCAGCCAGGAAAGACGCGGCGGCGGTTCGCGTCTCGTACACCAAGCCATTCGGCCGAAGCGGCCCCACCCGGGGCAACGGCAGAGACAGCACTCCGGGGGCAAACTCCTGGGGCGAATGTGCGGCCTGTATGGCACTGCAGGCTAAAGCCCGCTGCGAGCCAGGCGGGCGTTGCGACTTGAGGCGATTTCACCGTTCCCGCCACAAGCGCTCTGTGCATTTGAATCGCTCAACGATACGCACCGAACCAGGCAGCGCGCCTGCCATGGCTGACAAAACGCTCGGCGAACTCAGATCCAGCCCCAAAGCGACAAGTCCAATAAGCAGCCTAACGTCCAGCTCGCACGGCGATTTCACCTTCGCCAGTGTGATATAGATCACACTATCGTCCGTACAAAGGTAAGGCGAGGCTCAATGTCATGTATCGAGGCGAGGCCAATATCAGCGGCGACGCGGCTTCACTGAGCCGAGACGGGTTCGTGGAAATTCCGGATGTGATCCCGCAGGAAGAACGGGCGGCCATGTCCACCATTCTGGCCGACATGTTCAACCGACAGGCCGGCCGGGAACGAGGCGCTTTCTTCGACATGCTGGCGGTCGAGGAAAACGACAAATCCCGTGTCCTCAATCTGCTCAGCCCGCAGCATCTGGCCCCGGAGCTACGCCACTTTGGCTTTCGTAAACGCGCTCTGGCTATCGCCCGGCAGCTACTGGGCGACGGCGCGTATCTGTCCTTCGAACATGTCATCTACAAGCCGCCATTTTCCGACGCCGATACGCCCTGGCATCAGGACGAGGCTTTTAGAACCGATGCCAACTACCATTACAACCAGCTGAGCATGTGGTTTCCGATGGCCGACGTGGATCGCGACAACGGCTGCATGCGCTATGTGGCTGGCTCGCATCTGGGTCCGCTGCACGAGCATCGCCCCTTTAATGACGACCCGCGCGCGCATGCGATCGAATGCATGGGCTATATCGATCCGGCTCTGGTCAGGTACTGCCCGGTCAAAGCCGGCTCCGCCATCGCCCACCTCGGACGCACCATCCACGGCTCCGGTCCGAACAGCAAAAACATCGGGCGGATGGCTTACATCATCGGCTTTGAAACGGCGCCAGAACCCATCCGCGGCGGCCGATCGTTCGAATGGAACGACCGCAAAGTCGAGCAGAACCAGCAGCTGCGCAGCCAATGGCGCAACCACGGCGGCATCTGGGTGGAAGGCATCCAGCGTATCCGCGATGGTGCGCTATCCAGCCCACGCCGCATTCAGTTCGAATTGACCCGCGCGCTGCGCGCTGTTTTCAGGCGATTTGCGGCAAAGCCCTGAGCAAAACTGCTCGCGCACTTTGCTCAGGTCCTGGCGCGGAAGTTGGTCAGAAAAAACCAGGAACTCCTGCACGCTGCGTTGCACTTTGTAGGTTGGCGGTGAGCGCCAGCGAACCCCGACGCGGCCAACGGTGGGTAGCCGCGAACATCCCTATGGCGAGCGCTGCAATATCGGAGTTGAAAGCAGCCCATCGGACCATTCGGATTACGGATATTTAATTTCGCTACGCTGCCTCCATGGTCGCTGCGCTTAACGCCAACCTACGATGGATTCGCTTTTGGCCACGGCACGGGCCTGCGGCCGATCCGCGGTATCATTGCGGGTTGACGCTCCAGCCGACCTGCCCGCATGTCCTCGCATCTTGAAGAAACCCGCCGCCGCCGCACGTTTGCCATTGTCAGCCATCCTGACGCGGGCAAGACCACGCTGACGGAAAAGCTGCTGCTGTTCGGCGGCGCGATCCAGATGGCCGGCTCGGTGAAGGGCCGCAAGGCGGCCCGCCATGCGACGTCCGACTGGATGGCGCTGGAAAAGGAGCGCGGCATTTCGGTGACCTCGTCGGTGATGCAGTTTCCGTACGAGGGCAAGATCGTCAACCTGCTCGACACCCCGGGCCACGCGGACTTTTCCGAAGACACGTATCGCGTGCTGACCGCGGTGGATTCGGCCCTGATGGTGATCGACTGCGCCAAGGGCGTGGAGGAGCGCACGATCAAGCTGATGGAGGTCTGCCGCCTGCGCGACACGCCGATCATGACCTTCA
>CBAAAD010000259.1:0-4977 GCA_964658785.1 uncultured Methylobacterium sp. | reverse complement strand
ATCTGCGGGTGGCTTGCGTTGCCAATGGCGTGGAGCCACTCGTTGTGCTTGGTGATCGTCAGCCCCCAATGCAGCGTTTTTCATACGACGGGACATCAGACATCACTATCGTTTACTAGACCTGCCATCGCACTTTGACCACTTTGCTGTGCCCGCGTGCCCTGCATGAAATCACCGCCCGGGTAACGCGTGGCGGATCCTCGATCGGCGATTGCCTGGATCAGCGGCAGCCTGAAATGCCGGGCTCGGCTATGCCTTCAGTCAGTCACTGACGCACCTGGCAAGTGAAAGGCGCCCGATTGGGGCGCCTTTTTTGATTCGTGACAAGCCGTGCCGCAGGGATCAGCGCTTGCCGATCTGGAAATCCTGATCGGCGACGGTTTTGCCGTCCAGCGAGATTTCGACCTTGTACTTGCCTTCCGGCCAAAGGTCCGGGTTCTGCACCTTGAACGTGGTGATGGCCGGGCCATCGGTGGCGATCGCCTGGGTAATATTGCTGACCAGCACGCCCGCGCCTTCGGTATAGGTCCATTTGGCGTTGAGCTTGGCGCCGCTGGTGCTGCCTTCGGTGGCCACGCTGGCGTAGATGGTTTTGTCCGTGGTGGCAAAGGTCGTGCCCGGCTTGGTCACCAGGTGGTCGTTGTTGACGGCATTGCCAAGTGTCAGCTTGGAGAAGCTCAGCGGTGCGCTGGCGGCGGCTGGCGCTGCAGCGGGGGCGGCGGTCGCTGCCGTGGTGGCAGCAGCTGCCGGCGCTGTGGCGGCGGTGCTGGCGGCGGCGGGCTTCACGGCCGTGCTGGCCGGCGCAGGCGCCGTAGCAGCGGGTGCGGGAGCCGGTGCCGCAGTGCTGGCGGAGGCCGGAGCCGGCGCGGGCGCTTCGCTCTTACCGCAGGCGCTGAGCAGGAGCATGCTGGCGAATGTGGCGCTGATCAGCGTGGCGGAACGCGGTGAAAATGACATGATGAGGCTCCAGGGTTAGTGACGTGATGACTAGCGGGCCATGATGACGCGCCCAGTAAGGCCAGTCCGGACGAGCTCTTTGACGCAGCACGCGAGAGTAACGGTCTCGATATGAAGCGGCGATTACCAAAACAGACGGTTCGGCAACATACGATTCTATTGGCGGGCGCCGCGTGAATTTGCGGGGTCGGCCGGTACACTGCTGCGAAACGGGTTGATATCCAGGCCGCCGCGGCGGGTATAGCGGGCATAGACACTCAGCCGCTCCGGCGCGCAGCGCGCCATGACATCCACATAGATGCGCTCCACGCACTGTTCGTGGAACTCGTTGTGATTGCGGAACGAGACCAGATAGCGCAGCAGGCCGGCATGATCGATGGGCGATCCGCGATAGGCGATCTGCACGCTGCCCCAGTCTGGCTGGCCGGTGACCGGGCAGTTCGAGCGCAGCAGATGCGAGACCACGGTTTCTTCCACGGCTGGCGCGTTGGCGTCGACCTGAAGAAAGTCCGCCTCAGGCGGCCCGTAGTGATCAATGTCGATGCGCTGGTCATCGAGCAAATGGCCGTCCAGATCCACAATGCATTGGCTGGCGGCTTTGGCATCGCTGAGCAGCACTTGGATATCCGCGCCAGCCGCGTGCGAAAGATCGCACGTCAGGGTCGCCGCAAGCGTTGCCGCATCGGCCACGCGCTCCTGCGCAAAGCCGTTCAAGTACAGCTTGAACGACTTCGATTCGATGATGTTGGGTGATGTCGCCGGCACGCGGAACTCGGCCATCGCCACCACCGGCTTGCCGCGCGCGTCGAGCCACGAGAGTTCGTAGGCGTTCCAGATATCGACGCCCTGGAACGGCAGCGCATCGCCCACGCCGATTTCCGCACGCTTCTCGGCGCGCGGTATCGGAAACAGCAGGCTGGGGTCGTAGCGGTCGGCGTAGACGGTGCTCTGGCCGAGCTGGGACTGTTCGGGCGTGTTCATGCCGCCCAGTTTAGCGGCTTTGCCGGCGGCGCCCGATGGATGGCGGCGCCGGCAAAGCCAAGCGATCGATGAGGGTTACACGTTGACCATGTGCATCATCGATTCGGCGTAGCGCGTGCCGACCGCGGCATCGGGCGGAAACACCGCTTCGATCGCCTTCAGCTCGGCCGGGCTGAGCGTGACGTCGAGCGCGCCGAGGTTTTCGTCCAGACGCGAACGGCGCTTGGTGCCGGGGATTGCCACGATGTCGTCGCCCTGCGCCAGCACCCAGGCCAGCGCCAGCTGCGCCGGCGTGCAGCCCTTGTCGTTGGCGAGCTTCTGCACCTGATCGACCAGCGCCAGGTTGTGCCTGAAGTTGTCGCCCTGAAAGCGCGGGTTGTTGCGGCGATAGTCGTCGGCGTCGAAATCGTCCGGCGAGTGGATCGCGCCGGTGAGAAAGCCGCGGCCGAGCGGTGAATACGCCACCAGGCTGACGCCGAGCTTGCGACAGGCGTCGAGCATGCCGTTGGTTTCCGGGTCGCGCGTCCACAGCGAGAACTCACTCTGCAGCGCGGTGATCGGGTGCACCGCGCAGGCGCGCTCAATCGTGGCGCCCGAGGCTTCGGACAGCCCGAGGTAACGCACCTTGCCCGCGCGGACCAGCTCGGCCATGGCGCCCACGGTGTCCTCGATCGGCACGCTGGTGTCGACGCGGTGCTGGTAGTACAGGTCGATGGTGTCCACGCCCAGCCGCTTCAGGCTGCCCTCGCAGGCCTTGCGCACATAATCGGGGTGGCCGCTGACGCCGCGCTTGGTCGGGTCGTTGGGGTCGCGCACGATGCCGAACTTGGTCGCGATGAAGGCATCGTCGCGACGGCCCTTGATCGCCTTGCCGACCAGCTCCTCGTTGAGAAACGGGCCGTACATGTCGGCGGTGTCGAGCAGGTTGAGGCCGCGGTCGAGTGCGTGCTGGATTGTGGCGATCGATTCGACATCGTCACGGCCGCTGTAGAAATCGCTCATGCCCATGCAGCCGAGGCCGAGGGCGGAAACCCTGGGGGCCGCTTTTCCACCGATATCTTTGCCGAGAGTGCGCTTTTGCATGGTGATGTCCTTGGATGGGGGAGGGTGTTGGCCGTGGAAGGTGCGTGGAGCCCGATCGCCCGCGCGACTACGGATCTCGAACCATTGTCCTCAGTAGCCTCCATTGGATAAAGGCGGGTAAATTGGCATCTCTATCCAACCAAAATCAACAATGAGGCGGCGATGGATCGTTTCGACACCATGCGCGTGTTCACCCGCATCGTGGACCTGCGCAGCTTCTCGCGTGCGGGCGATGAGCTGGGCATTCCCCGCGCCACGGTCAGCCACGCCTTGCGTCAGCTCGAGGCACGGCTCGGCACTCAGCTGCTGATTCGCACCACGCGCAGCGTGCGCACCACGCCCGACGGTCAGGCGTACTACACCCGATGCCAGCGCCTGCTGGCGGATCTGGAGGAAACCGAATCGGTCTTCAGCCACACGGCAGCGCAGCCGCGCGGTTCGCTGCGCATCGATCTGTCGGGGCCGCTGGGTACGGCGGTGATCGTGCCGGCCCTGGCGGACTTTCGCGCGCGCTACCCGCTGCTCGAACTCGATATCGGTGCCAGCGATCGCTACGTCGATCTCGTGCATGAAGGCGTGGACTGCGTGGTGCGCGGCGGCGAACAGGCCGATTCGGGCTTGATCGCGCGCCGCCTCGCCGTGCTGTCACAGGTAACCTGCGTCAGCGCGGGCTACGTCGAACAGCACGGCATGCCGCAGGCGCTCGACGAGCTGACGGCGCATCAGGCGGTGGTCTGGCGGTCGCCGACCAGCGGCCGCGCGCAGCCGCTGGATTTCATCGTGGATGGCGAGCTGCGCATCGTCGATGTGCCCGGCGCGGTGACGGTGAATGCCGGCGACATATACGCGGCCAGCTGCCGCGCCGGCCTTGGCATGATCCAGCTGCCGCGCTACAACGTAGTGGCCGATCTGGCGGCCGGCCGTCTGCTCGAGGTACTGCCGCAGTATCCGCCGCCACCGATGCCGGTGTCGGTGATGTATCCGGCGCAGCGCCAGCTGTCGCCGCGCGTGCGGGTATTCGTCGACTGGCTGGTCGAGCTGATGGCCGATCTGCGCTAGTTTCCGATCGATCGAGGTGCGAGTTTTCAGTCGATGGCGATCACGCCGCGCCGCGGCGGCGCGCCGCCGCAGGTGGTGTCGGTCAGTGGTGCGTCCATGGCTTTCAGCACGGCGCGCTGCTCCGGCACCGGCGTGCGCAGCGCGCGATCCTCGAACGTGGCCAGCTTGGCAAACACCGGCAGCGCCAGCGTGCGCGCCACCAGCCCGGCGCAGCGCGGCCAGCGGTCGGCGTCGATGGTGTAGCGCACGAAGCCGGCCATGCGGAAAAAGCTGGCGATGCTGATATCGGCGATGGACAGCTCACCGAAAATGAAGCCTTCCGTGGGAAGCTGGCTTTCCAGGTAATCCAGCGCGGCGGGAAGATCGACCTCACGCGCCTGCCGAACTACGTCTTCGTTGGTTTTCTCGCCGAAAAGATTCGGCTTGATGCCGAGCTGATAGAACAGCTTGCCCGCGATCGCATCGCCCAGCGCCACGTCGGCGTATTCCTCCAGCCAGCGCGCCTTCGCCCGGTCGGCGACATCGGCGGGATAAAGCGACACCTGCGGATGCCGATCCTCCAGGTACTGGCAGATCACGCTGGAGTCGTTGAGCAGCAGATCGCCGTCGCGCATCACCGGGATGCGGCGCAGCGGGCTGAGCTGCGAAAATTCGTCGTTGCCGACAAACGGCGGGATCGGATCGATGCGGTAATCGATGCCCTTCAGCTCCAGAAATACCAGCACCTTGCGCACGTACGGCGAGATGTAGCTGCCGATGATGATCAGTGGTTCGGCCATGTCGACGCTCCGCAGCTAGATGGAACCGGCAGGGTGGCCGGCGCGCGCCGCTCGCGTCAAGCGCCGCGCTTATGCGGCCGTCGGCAGCGGCGGAATGGCAGTCGGCGAGCCGTTGGAA
>CBAAAD010000258.1:0-4983 GCA_964658785.1 uncultured Methylobacterium sp. | reverse complement strand
CGGTGGAACTTCGTGCCCTTTGACGTGCAGCCCCGGTGGCGGCCGGTCAACGGACCCTACCGTCAAGGCTCGCCGCTGCGACGCATTCGTGGGCCACGTGCCGTTGGCGCATGGCCCGCGGCCGTCCAGATCAAAGTCACTTGAGGAGATTCGCCCGTGGCGAAGCAGTGGAACACATCCGAATCGCGCCCCTCCGATTGGAGCACCGACACCGCCCGCGACACCTACGCCATGGCGCACTGGGGCGACGGTTATGTGGATGTCGATGGCGCCGGCGATATCGTTATTCGCCCGCGCGGCCCAACCGGCCCTGCTTTGTCGCTACCGGGCATCGTGGCGCGTGCGCGTGACGAAGGCCTGCGTCTGCCGCTGCTGGTGCGCTTCCCCGATATTCTTGCCGACCGTCTGGCCAAGCTGCAGGACGCCTTCGCCAAGGCGATCGGTGAATGGAACTATTCGGGCGGCTATACGGCCATCTACCCGATCAAGGTCAACCAGCAGCGCGGCGTGGCCGGCGAGTTGGTGGCTGCCGGCACGCACGGTTTCGGCCTCGAAGCCGGCTCCAAGCCTGAGCTGATGGCGGTGCTGGCGATGGCGCGGCCCGGCTCCATCGTGATCTGCAACGGTTACAAGGACCGCGAATACGTGCGCCTGGCGCTGATCGGGCTGAAGCTGGGCCTGCGCGTGCACATCGTGATCGAAAAGTTGTCCGAGCTCGACCACGTGTTTGCCGAAGCCAGGGCGCTGGACGTCGAGCCGCTGCTGGGCGTACGCGTGCGCCTCGCCTCCATCGGCGCGGGCAAATGGCAGAACACCGGCGGCGACAAGGGCAAGTTCGGCCTGTCGCCCGACCAGGTGCTGACGCTGATCAAGCGGCTCGATGACGCCGGCCTCAAACACACGCTGAAGCTGCAGCACTTCCACATGGGTTCGCAGATTTCCAACGTGCGCGACATCGCCAACGGCATGCGCGAGGCGACTCGCTATTTCGTCGAGCTGATCCGCATGGGCGTGCCGCTGGAGATCGTCGACGTTGGCGGCGGCCTCGGCGTGGACTACGAAGGGACGCGTTCGCGCAGCCACAACTCGATCAACTATTCGATCGAGCAGTACGCCGCCACCATCGTGCAGTCGCTGGCCGAGGCGGTCGAGGCGGATGGTCTGAACGCGCCGCACATCCTCACTGAGGCCGGTCGCGCCATGACCGCGCATCACGCCGTGATGGTGGTCAACGTCACCGAGGTGGAAGAAGTGCCGACCGGCGCGATTCCGCCGGCCGATGTCTCCGAACCGGCCGTGCTGCGCCGCCTGCGCGACACGCATGAAGAGCTGGATCAACGCCCGCCGCTGGAGCTGTTCCACGAAGCCCAGCATCACCTCGCCGAAGGCCAGACCTTGTACGCCCTGGGCCAGCTCACGCTGACCGATCGAGCGCGGCTGGACGAGATGTATTACGCCATCGCCAACGCCGTGCGCACGCGGCTGCTGCCGGCCGAGCGCTCGCACCGGCAGGCGCTGGACGAGCTGGACGAGAAGCTGGTCGACAAGTATTTCGTCAATTTCTCGGTGTTCGAATCGGTGCCGGACATCTGGGCGATCGGGCAGATCTTCCCGATCGCGCCGATCGCTCGGCTCGACGAACGGCCGACGCGTCGCGGCGTCATCGTTGACCTGACCTGCGATTCGGACGGCCGTATCGACCACTACGTCGATGCCGAGGGCGTCGACGTGAGTCTGCCGCTGCATGCGCTGAATGACGGCGAGAGCTACCGGCTGGGCATTTTCATGGTCGGCGCGTATCAGGAAACGCTGGGCGACATCCACAACCTGTTCGGCGACACCGACGCGGTCAACGTGCGCGTCGATGGCGACAGCTACGTGTTTGCGCACAGGCGCAGCGGCGACACCACCGACCTGATGCTCGACTACGTCGGCTACGACCTGGCCGCGCTGCGGCAGAGTTATCGTGATCGCATCGCCGCTGCTGGCGTCATCGGCGCACCGGCCGAGCAGCTTTACGCCACGCTCAACGGTGGCCTTACGGCATACACGTATCTCGCCGAGGAAGGGCGCTGAGCATCCACCGGTCAGAGCCTGTTGTTGAAAGATCAATCGAGGATTCGCCGATGACACGTTTGGATGGCAAGGTCGCGCTGATTACCGGCGCGGCCAGCGGTATCGGCAAGGCCATTGCCGAGCTGTATGCCCAGCACGGCGCCAGCGTGGCGATTGCCGATATCGATCAGCGCGCAGCCGACGCGGTGGCCGCTGCGATCAACGCCAGCGGCGGTCGGGCGATGGGTGTGGCGATGGACGTCAGCGACGAAGAAGCCGTCAATGCAGGCACCGATGCCGTGCACAAGGCGTTTGGACGTCTGGACGTCCTGATATCGAACGCCGGCGTGCAGATCGTCAATCCGATCGACCAGTTCGAATTTTCCGACTGGAAGAAGATGCTGGCGATTCATCTCGACGGCGCCTTTCTCACCACCAGGGCGGCGTTGCAGTTCATGTATCAGAAAGATGCGCAAGGGCGCAGCCGCGGCGGCATCGTGATCTACATGGGCTCGGCGCACTCGCACGAGGCGTCGAAACTGAAGTCGGCCTATGTCACCGCCAAGCACGGGTTGCTTGGGCTGGCGCGCACGCTGGCCAAGGAGGGCGCGGCGCACGGGGTGCGCTCGCACGTGATCTGCCCGGGCTTTGTGCGCACGCCGCTGGTCGAGCGGCAGATTCCCGAGCAGTCTAGGGCGCTGGGCATCAGCGAAGAAGCCGTGATCAAGGACGTGATGCTGAAAGACACCGTGGACGGCGAATTCACCACGATCGATGACATCGCGCAGACCGCCCTTTTTCTGGCGACCTTTCCTTCGGCTGCGCTGAGTGGGCAGTCTATCGTGGTGACCCATGGCTGGCATATGCAGTAATGGGTCCCCAGGTTCGCGTACAGCACGTTCACTGAGTTTTTCGTGGCCGTATCGGCGATACCGATGCGGCGAGCACCTCCTTTCCGCATGGGATACATATGAGCATCAAGACAGGTTTTATTGGTCTGGGCGCGATGGGCGCACCGATGGCGACCCATCTGCACGAGCGCGGACTGCTGGTGGCGGTGGCCAACCGCACGCACGCGAAGGCGGTGGCGCTGGCGGAAAAACTGAGCGTGAGCGCACCGGAGACGCTGAGTGAGCTGGCGGCGCAGTGCGACGTGATCGCGCTGTGCGTCACGGCGGATGCCGACGTGCTTTCCACGGTGGAAGCGTTGGCGCCGCATCTCAAGCCCGGTGCCATCGTCATTGATCATTCGACCGTGGCGCCGGATACGGCGCGCCGCGCCGCACTGCGGCTCGGCGAGGTGGGCGCGCACTTTCTCGATGCGCCAGTGTCCGGCGGCGTGGAAGGTGCGAAAAACGGCAAGCTGTCGGTAATGGTCGGTGGCGAAGCGGACGTGCTGGAACGCGCGCGCCAGGTACTGGAAGCGTATGCCTTGAAAGTCACCCATCTCGGCGCGGTCGGCGCGGGTCAGGCGACCAAGGCGGTCAATCAGGTGTTGGTCGCCGGCATCGCGCAGGCCGTGTGTTCCGGGCTTGCCCTGGGCGAGGCGCTGGGGCTCGATCCGGAGCGGCTGATTCCCACCCTCGGCGCGGGTGCGGCGGGCAACTGGTTCCTGGAAAAGCGTGGCGCGACCATGCTGCGCGACGAGTTCAGCGTGGGCTTCAAGCTGGCGTTGCTGCACAAGGACCTGGGCATCGTGCGCGGTATCGCCGAGCAGGCCGGTACCGATACGCGGGTCATCAAGCAGTCGCTGGCCGATTACGCGGAGCTGATGAGCCAGGGTTATGGCGATGACGACATTTCAGCCTTGATCCGCCTGAAGCGAAAAAGCTGAGCGGTTCGCACCGCCCAGCTTCTTCGTTGGCCGATCATCCGCGGCACTACTTCGCTGCGGATTGCGACGTGGCGATCGCCTGCTTGAAGAAGCCGTAGACGCCGTCGTCATTCATGCGGCGGGCGTTGGACAGCTCGCCGGCCTTGGTCGAGTAGAGAATCTTGTCATCCGGCGACACGATCACCGCCGCTGGAATGCCGTTCTTGGTCGGCTCGTCATAGCGCTTGGTGATATCGAGGTTGTGGTCGAAGTTGCCCACGTCGATCTTCACGACCTGGAACTGCTGATGGATCAGCGCGGCGTTTTTTTCGGTATTCAGCGCGCGATTCAGCGCGCGGCAGTCTTCGCACCAGTTGGCGCCGAAGATCAGCAGCACCGGCGTGTGCCTGGCCTTGGCCTGTGCCAGCGCGTGGGCAATGTCCGCATTGGCATCGGCCGTGGTGTTGTAGGGTAGTTCGGCCGCTGCGACATTGGCGGCGATCAACAGGGTAAGCAGCAAAAGCAGGCGTTTCATGGGCGCGATCCGTGACAGGGACGAACGCCGAGCATAACGGTTTGCGTGCCTTGTGGGCTTTTGGCCGTCCAAATAAAAAAGCGCGGCTTATGCCGTACAGGCATAAGCCACGCCTGATTCAAGGCGGCTTACTTGCCTTCTTTCAAGGCAATCGCGTTGATGCCGGCGCTGGCCAGCCGCTGCTTGGTCGACTCCAGATCGGTCGCCGAGCGGAATGGCCCCAGACGAACGCGATGGTAGGCCTGCCCGCCGACACTGACGGACTGCACCGATGCGACGAAACCCTGCATGGCCAGTTTCGCCTTCAGCGTTTCGGCATCCGACGGATTGGGAAACGCGCCGACCTGCAGCAGGTAACCGCTGCCGGCAGATGGGCTGGCAGGCGCCGCGGGCGCTGCGGTAATGGTTTCGCTGACTGCCGCCGGCGCATGGGTGTCGGCGGGTGCCGACGGCGTGGGGGAAGTCGGTTGAGCCACAGCCTGCTGCTGTGCGGTCGCCTGCTTTTGCTGTTCGGCGCGCGCCTGTGCGCTGATCACCGCATCGGGAATGCGCACTTCTTTTTCCGACAGCACGGAATAGA
>CBAAAD010000257.1:0-4988 GCA_964658785.1 uncultured Methylobacterium sp. | reverse complement strand
GACGCATAGGTCGGCTCGATCGATATCACGTGATAGTCGACGCCCAGCAGCTGCGCCTGCGCGCGCGCGCCGTCCAGCGACAGCTGCGAGGTGTAGCGCATCGGCATCATCACCGCCGTCACGCGATCGGCGCCCAGCGCATCCACCGCCAGCGCCAGGGTCAGCGCCGAATCGATACCACCGGACAGGCCCAGCAGCACGCCGCCGAAGCCGTTCTTGTCGATGTAGTCGCGAATGCCGCGCACCAGCGCCGCATAGAGAATCGCCTCGTGCGACGTATCGGTGGCCTGCGGCCAGTCTTCAGCGACCAGGGTGCGCGTTTGGGCATCGAACTGCGCCCATAGCAGCGCCTCGGCGAACGCCGGCGCGCGGGCCGCGATGCGGCCGTCGCCGTTCACCAGCAGCGAAGCGCCGTCGTAGACCACCTCGTCCTGGCCGCCCATCACGTTGACGTAGGCAATCGCGCAGCCGGTTTCCAGCGCTCGCGCCGTCAGAACGGCTTCGCGGGTCGACTGCTTGGCGTCATCCCAGGGCGAGGCGTTGATCACGACAATCAACTCGGCACCGGCCGCCGCCGCCTTCGCCGCCGGCTCGGGCATCCAGACGTCTTCGCAGATCAGCAAGCCCACACGCACGCCATCGATGGTCACCACCACGCTTTCGTGGCCGGGGCGGAAGTAGCGCTTGTCGTCGAATACGCCGTAATTGGGCAGCGCCTGCTTGTGCGCGGTGACTTCGATCGCGCCTTCGCGCAGCAGGCTGGCCGCGTTGAATACCTCGCCCTCGCTGTGCGGATGGCCAACGATCACCGCCGTACCAGCGCTCACCGTGGCCAGAGACTGCAGTTCACTCTCGCAGGCCGCCAGAAAACTCGGCCGCAGCAGCAGATCCTCCGGCGGGTAACCGCTCAAAGACAGCTCGGGAAACGCGATAAGCGCTGCACCCTGCGCCTGTGCTTCATTGATGAGCCCGCGCATGCGTTTCGCATTGGCGACCACCGCGCCGACCGAAAAATCGAATTGCGCCAGCGCGAAGCGTAAGGTGGTCATGCCCAAAGATCCAACGTCGAATGCCAGAGACGCATGATAACCGAGCGCCGCAACGCCACGGCGCCATCGCTCAGCCGAAAAGACCTAGCAGCGCGGCCGCCAGCAGGAGCATCAGTGCCGCAACGAAGGCGTCCAGCAGCCGCCAGGCCAGCGCGCTGCGGAACCAGGGCAGCAGGAGCCTGGCGCCGAATCCCAGAGCCGTGAACCATAGCGCGCTGGCCGTTGCCGCGCCGCCGGCAAACCACCAGCGCGCGGCACCCGCGTAACGCGTGGACACGGAGCCCAGCAGCACCACGGTGTCCAGATAGACATGCGGATTGAGCAAGGTGAAGCCCAGGCAGGCCAGCGCCACGCGCCAGCGGTCGCCATCGATATCCCCGCCCGTTGGCTGAAGTCCGGAGGTGCCGCGGCAGGCACGCCACGCGGCCAGCAAGCCGTAGCCGAACAGAAAGATCGCGCCGATATAGCGCAGCCATTGCAGCAGCCCCGCATGCTGCCGCACCACCAGACCCATGCCTGCCACGCCGAGCAGAATGAGCGACATGTCCGACAGCGTGCAGATCGCCACCACCAGACCGACATGGCGTTGTTGCAGCCCCTGCCGCAACACGAACGCATTCTGGGCGCCGATGGCGATGATCAAGCTGGCGCCGGTGCCGAGACCGGCAAGATAAGCCGCAGATGACATGGTGATTTTCCCTCAGACAAGCCGCAATCTGGCGCAACGCGTATCATCAGTAAAGCTAAATATTTTTCATCCACATTAGATTTACTTAATTTGCTGAAAACGCCCAAGCGCTTATTGAAGGTAACGTTGTGACCCTACTGAATCCGCAGCTCACCGCGTTCGCCGCCGTCCTTGCCGAAGGCAGCTTTGATGCCGCTGCCCGGCAACTGTCGCTGACGCCCTCCGCCATCTCGCAGCGAATCAAGGCGCTGGAAGATCGTCTGGGCCAGGTGCTGATACTGCGCCGCCTGCCGTGCCGGGCGACGCCCGCCGGACAACGGCTGCTGCGGAGCGTGCAGCAGATGCAATTGTTGGAAGCCGAAACGCTGGGCGAGTTTGCCGCGGCCGATCCGGCAAACCGCGCGGCTTCGACCATGGCGATCGCGGTAAACGCCGATTCGCTGGCCAGCTGGCTGCTGCCGGCGCTGGCGGAATTGCATGCGCAGCACGGCATGCTGTTCGATATCCGAACGGAAGACCAGGATCACTCGGCCGATCTGTTGCGCGACGGGTCGGTGCTGGGCGCGATCACGGCCGACGCCAGACCCGTGCAGGGCTGCGCGGTAAAAAAGCTCGGCGTGATGCGCTATCTGCCGATCGCCGCGCCGGCCTTTGTGGAAAAGTATTTCGGCGACGGCCTGAATGCTGCGGGGCTGGGCCACGCACCCATGCTGATATTCAACCGTCGCGATGCGCTGCAAACGCGATTCATGCGCAGCGTCACGCGGGCGAAGCTGGCGCCGCCCGTTCATTACATTCCCTCATCAACCGTATTTATCGAAGCGGCAGCGCTCGGTCTCGGCTGGGCGATGGCGCCTGCGGCCATGCTGCGCGCTCCGCTTGCCAGCGGCGCTGTGCAAACGCTGGCGCCCGGACGCTGGCTCGACGTGCCGATGTACTGGCAGCGCTGGACCATCCGCTCGCCGGCACTCGCCAAGCTCACCGATGCGCTGCTGCGCGCGGCCGCCAGCGGCCTGCAACTTTCCAGAGCAACGAAGCAGCGGCACTGAATCGTATCGAGCAAACGCACATTCCCTGTCCACAAAAAGGCCGCGGCATGACCGCGGCCTTTCGTGTCGCCAAACAGCGGCGACTGTTTCTGCGTCGACTTACTTCGACATCAGCTTGGCGAGCGTCTTGCCCAGATCGGCAGGCGACTTCACCGTGGTGACGCCGGCCTTCTCGAGCGCGGCAAACTTCGCCGCGGCCGTGCCCTTGCCGCCGGAGATGATCGCGCCGGCGTGGCCCATGCGCTTGCCGGCCGGAGCGGACGCACCGGCGATGAACGACACCACCGGCTTGGTCACGTATTCGCCGATGAACTCGGCGGCGTCTTCCTCGGCCGAGCCGCCGATCTCGCCGACCATGATGATGCCCTCGGTCTGCGGGTCGTCCTGAAACAGCTTCAGGCAGTCGATGAAGTTCAAGCCGTTGATCGGATCGCCGCCGATGCCGATGCAGGTGGACTGGCCCAGGCCTTCGTTGGTGGTCTGGAACACGGCTTCATAGGTCAGCGTGCCGGAGCGCGACACGATGCCGACCTTGCCCGGCTTGTGGATATGGCCCGGCATGATGCCGATCTTGCATTCGCCCGGGGTGATGATGCCGGGGCAGTTCGGCCCGATCAGCACGATTTCCGGATGCTGCGCCAGCACGTTCTTGACGCGCAGCATGTCCAGCACGGGGATGCCTTCGGTGATCGCCACGATCACCTTGATGCCGGCGTCGATCGCCTCGAGGATCGAGTCGGCCGCGAACGGCGGCGGCACGAAGATCACCGACGCATCGGCACCGGTTTCCAGCACGGCTTCATCGACCGAGTTGAAGACCGGCAGACCGATGTGCTCGGAGCCGCCCTTGCCCGGGGTCACGCCACCGACGACCTTGGTGCCGTAATCGATCGCCTGCTCGGCGTGGAAGGTACCCTGCTGGCCGGTGAAGCCCTGCACGATGACCTTGGTATTTTTGTTGACGAGAACGCTCATGCTTGCATGTCTCCCTTAAGCCTTGGCCGCAGCCACGGCCTTTTGCGCCGCGTCGTTGAGATCGTCGGCCGGCGTGATCGCCAGTCCGGAATTGGCCAGCAGCTCGCGGCCCTTCTCGACATTCGTGCCCTGCAGGCGAACGATGACGGGGATCTTCAGGCCCACTTCCTTCACCGCGGCGATGATGCCTTCGGCAATCAGGTCGCAGCGCACGATGCCGCCGAAGATGTTGACCAGGATGGCCCTGACCTTGTCCGAGGACAGGATCAGCTTGAACGCCTCGGTCACGCGCTCCTTGGTGGCGCCGCCGCCGACGTCGAGGAAGTTGGCCGGCTCGCCGCCCGCCAGCTTGATCACATCCATCGTGGCCATGGCCAGACCCGCGCCGTTGACCATGCAGCCGATGGAGCCGTCCATCGTCACGTAGTTGAGGTTGTTCTGCACGGCGGCCGCTTCGGCCGCGTCTTCCTGGGTCAGGTCGCGCATGGCGCCCAGATCCGGATGACGGAATTCGGCGTTGTCGTCCGAGTCAACCTTGCCGTCGAGCGCGGCCAGCGTGCCGTCTTCGAGCACGGCGAGCGGGTTGAGCTCGACCAGGGCCAGATCCTTTTCGTTGAACAGCTTGTACAGGCCCAGCATGATCTTGGTCAGCTGATTGACCTGCTTGCCGTTGAGGTCCATCGCAAAACCGAGCTGACGGCACTGGTACGGCTGCAGACCCTCGACGAAATCAACCACGATCGTGTGGATGTCTTCCGGCGTTTCCTTGGCCACCTGCTCGATATCCACGCCGCCGTGCTTGGAGGCGATGAAGGACACCGACTTGCTGTCACGGTCGACCAGGATCGACAGGTAAAGCTCTTTGGCGATGTTGGTCGCGTCGGTCACCAGCACCAGGTTCACCGGCAGCGCGCGGCCGGCGGTCTGGTAGGTTGCCATCTTGGTGCCGAGCATGCCCTTGGCGGCAGCGCGCACATCATCGAGCGTCTTGCAGAACTTGACGCCGCCGGACTTGCCGCGGCCGCCTGCGTGGATTTGCGCCTTGACCATCCACTGCGAACCACCAAGATGCTTGGCGGCGTCGACAGCGGCGTCGGGGGAATTGGCAACCTTGCCCGGCGGGACGGTAATACCGTACTGCGCGAACAACTCTTTGGCCTGGTACTCGTGGAAATTCATTCGATACCTCGAGCGAACGGAGAAACATGAAGGCCGCACGCAAAACCA
>CBAAAD010000256.1:0-4996 GCA_964658785.1 uncultured Methylobacterium sp. | reverse complement strand
TGGCCGATCGCTGGGGTGACTATCGCATCGGCCGGGCGACCGGCGCGTGGCTCAGCAGCCGCGCCGATTTTGTCTCCGGCCAGCTGCGCTATCACCTGATTGCGAAGTGGGACGCGCTGATCGAATACCGCTGGCTTGGCGTGCAGGACGGTGGCGACCAGAAGGGCTTCCTGGCCGGCATCGATCGCGAAGTGGGTCAGAACTTCAAGATCGGCATCGGTTACAACTTCACCAACTTCAGCGACGACCTCACCCACGTGAAGTACGACAACAAGGGCTGGTTTCTCAATATGACCGGCTACTACTGATACCTGTCATCGCCAGCGGCGCGTGACCGTTGACCCTCCCATCGCCTCTGCGCCGTCGGCCAGAGGCGTTTTTTTGCCTGGCGTCGACGCTGGTGGCGGCACGCGACTGTCGCCCGCCACGCACGCGCCGCCGACCCTTGGCGAAGCCGCCGCCGGTGCGTGTACTCTTGGTGCCTCGCGAGGGCGCGCAGTCCCATGTTGTCTACTGCCGTATCGCGAATCCTTATGTCCGCAGGTGAATCAAGTACATGCAATCGATAGAAACGCTGATCAACGACGCCTTCGAACGTCGCAACGAGCTTGGCTCGACCGAAATTGAAACCCACCTGCGCCCGGCCGTGGGGCAGGTGATCGACCTGCTCGAATCCGGCGAGCGCCGCGTGGCCGAGCCCGATGGCAACGGCGGCTGGACGGTGAATCAGTGGATCAAGAAAGCCGTGCTGCTGTACTTCCGCCTCAACGACAACGTCGTGGTCGACGGCGGTGCGGCCATGGCCTTCGACAAGGTGCCGCTGCGTTTCATGCAGGGCAATGACAGCGAGCTGCAGAACCTCGGCGCGCGCGTGGTGCCCGGTGCGCTGGTGCGTCGTGGCGCGCATATCGCCAAAGATGCGGTGCTGATGCCCAGCTACGTCAACATCGGCGCCTACGTTGGCGCCGGCAGCATGGTCGATACCTGGGCCACGGTCGGCTCGTGTGCGCAGATCGGTGCGCATGTGCACCTGTCCGGCGGCGTCGGCATCGGCGGCGTGCTCGAGCCGCTGCAGGCCAACCCCACCATCATCGAGGACAACTGCTTTATCGGCGCGCGCTCCGAAGTCGTCGAGGGCGTGGTGGTGGAAAAGGGCAGCGTGATCGGCATGGGCGTGTTCCTCGGCCAGTCCACCCGCATCTACAATCGCGCCACGGGCGAGGTGAGCTACGGCCGCGTGCCCGCCGGCAGCGTGGTGGTGGCCGGCAGCCTGCCCGCGAAAGACGGCAGCCACAGCCTGTATGCCGCGATTATCGTCAAGCAGGTCGATGAAAAAACCCGCAGCAAGACCGGCATCAACGAACTATTGAGGAGCGTCGAATGAGCGTCGAACTCTATGGTCTGGAAAAGTGCGGCACGTGCGACAAGGCGCGCGCGTGGCTGGATGAGCACAAGGTCAAATACAGCTTCACCGACTATCGCGAGCATCCCATCGCGCCGGCGGCGTTGAAGCAGTGGGCGAAGGAGCTGACCTGGGAAAAGCTGGTCAATCGTGCCAGCTACACCTGGCGCGATCTCACCGATACGCAAAAATCCGCCAGCACCGACGCCGACTGGCTGAAGCTGATCAAGGACTATCCCGCCCTGGTCAAGCGCCCGGTAGTGGTGAAGGGCGGCAGCGTCAGCGCCGGGTTTACCGAGAAAAAGTTCAAGGAGCTGTTCGGTGGCTGAAGCGGCATCCGATGCCGTGGTCGCCGTTTACGGGCTCGACGGTACCGACATTTGCGGCAAGGCGAAGAACTGGCTCGATCGCTTCGGGCCGGATTACCGTTTCATCGATCTGCGGCGCGAGCGTCCCGAGCCGGAAGCGCTGAAAGCGTGGGCCGCTTCGCTGGGCGGCTGGGATGCGCTGGTTGATCGCAGCGGTACCGGATGGAAAGGCCTGCTGCAGCAGCGCCGCAACCCCGGCAGCGATCCGGAGTGGACGCTGCTGATCCGCGAACACCCCGAAATTCTGCGCCAGCCGATTACGGTCACGCCCGACGGCCGCGTGGCAGTCGGCTTTACCGGTGGTACCTACGAGCGCCTGCTCGGCAAGGGCAAAGCGAAACACTGATCTGTGCAAGACGAGCAACTGACCATGAGCGACGTGCTTGACCTCACCTGTGAACTGATACGCCGCCGCTCGGTCACGCCGGATGACGCCGGCTGTCAGGCGCTGATTGCCGAGCGGCTCGCGCGCGTCGGGTTCACCATCGAAAACCTGCGCTATGGCGACGTCGACAACCTCTGGGCCACGCATCGCGGCTCGGATGACTCCGGCCCGACGCTGATGTTTCTCGGGCACACCGACGTCGTACCCAGCGGCCCAGAGGGTTCATGGCAAAGTCCGCCGTTCGAGCCGATCATAGCGAATGGCCGTCTATACGGCCGTGGTGCGGCCGACATGAAAGGCTCGGTGGCGGCGATGGTGGTGGCGCTGGAGCAGTTCGTCATCGTCCATCCCGATCATTCCGGTCGCGTCGGTCTGCTGATCACCAGCGACGAAGAAGGCGTGGCGATCGACGGCGTGCGCAAGGTGATCGAGCACTTTCGTGCCAGTGATGAGCGCATCGAATTCTGCGTGGTGGGTGAGCCTTCGGCGAAGGAGAAGCTGGGTGACCTGATACGCGTGGGTCGTCGAGGTTCGTTGTCAGCCACGCTGACCGTGCGCGGCATTCAGGGCCACGTGGCCTATCCGGAGAAAGCGCTGAACCCGATTCATGCCTTTGGTCCGGCCTTGGCCGAATTGGCGGCCGAGCGCTGGGACGAGGGCAATGCCGACTTTCCGCCGACCTCGATGCAGGTGTCCAACCTCAACGCGGGCACGGGCGCCAATAACGTGATCCCCGGTACGCTGACCGCGCTGTTCAACTTCCGCTACAGCACGGCCAGCCGCGCCGACGATCTGCAGGCGCGCAGCGAGGCGATCCTGCGCAAGCACGGTTTGGACTTCCATATCGACTGGCAGCTGTCCGGCCAGCCGTTTCTTACGCCGCCTGGCGGCAAGCTGCGCGCAACGGTGGTCGCCGTATGCCGCGATCTGTGCCACCTCGATCCGGATCAAAGCACGGGCGGCGGTACATCCGACGGTCGCTTCATTGCCTTGCTCAGTACCGAAGTGGTGGAGATCGGGCCCGTCAATGCGACGATCCACAAGGTCGACGAGTGCGTGTCCGTGCACGAGCTGGAGCAGCTGCCGTCGATCTATCAGGCGGTGTGCGAGCGGCTGCTGGTGTGATGCACTGCGGTGCGTTTCAAGCTTTGCTGGCTGACGCAACTCAGCGCTGATACGGCGGGCACTGGTCGCTTAGCGGAACCCGGCCGGTGCCATGAAACAACCCGTCGGAGCCGAGCTTCACTTCAAAGGCGTTTTGCGTGCCGTAGGTGCCGCCATTGAGCGCTTCGTCCTGGATGCAGAGCACCTTGATGCCGCCGTTGTCCTCGACGATCTTCACGCCGAACACCCACTGCTTTTCCCGATCGATCGATCGGACGCCGCCGTCCACTTTTTCGAAGCTGACGAAGCCATAGTCCTTCAGCGTGTTTGCGCCGGGTCGCCTGCGCGGATAGATGGAGCTGGGGATGGACAGCACATCAAGATGCTCGGCCACGGACAGTGCCGCATTCTCGACATGCGGCGCGGCCTGAGCGGCTGAAGTGGTTGGCCATGGGGCCCATGCCCCGAGCATCAGCACGATTGCAGTCCCTACTTTCATCGATGGTGTCCTTTTCCCCCTTGTCATGACGATAGAGATTAGCGCACCGAACGCAGCAAGTTTCGACACGCTACGCGGTATTTGGCTTGGCGCCTGATCTTCCATCTTGCCCTGCAAGAGATTGCGCTGCGTTGCTCGCACTTTCCACTGCTGCTGTTATCTGACGCTGGAATGTCGACGCCTCATCGTGCTTCCATAGCGCGAGCGATGCCGGTAAATCACGATGACGACGAGGGAGTTCAGCGATGTTTCGCAGCTATGGAAGTGATGCGGTCAGAACGGTCTGCACGGCGCTAGTCATGACGTGGCTATTGACTGTCGGCTTGGTCGACGACGCCCGCGCGCAGAGTCCGGACACGCCGCCACCGACCGACAAGCAGCTGGCCGACACGCGCTGCATCATCGGCCTGGAAAAATTTCTCCCCGCCGACTACTACTACTGCCTCGCCTCGCAAAGCTACGGCGAGAAGAACTACGGCGAAGCGCAGAAGTTTTTCCACACGGCGGCTTCATGGGCCAGCAAGCCCGCGCAGTATGTGCTTGGGGTGATGGCGCTCAACGGCGATCACCAGCCGGTGAATCGTCCGCTGGCCCTGGCCTGGCTGGCGCTGGCTGCCGAGCGTCATACCGAGCGTTTCAATCAGGCTTACGTCGAGCTGCGCGAGCACCTGTCACCGCGCGAGCGCGAGGAGTCCGAAAAGTTGCTGCGCGATCTGCAGCCGACCTACGCCGATGCCACCGCTGCCACGCGGGCCGAGTCGCGCTATCACGACGGCATGCAGATGCTGCGCAGCAAGGGGCTCGGTTCCAACTACTGCATGGAAGGCATGTTCGATACGGCGCAGCTGGCGGGCAGCACGATCGGGCCCGACCAGGCGATGGCCTGCCCGCAGACCACGACGCTTGCCGTGCAGATCGACAAGAAGGCGGCCGATGTTTTCGAGGACTGGCACGGCCATGTCACGGTCGAACCGCTGCAGCCGGTGCAAGTCAAGAATGGCAAGCCGCTGCCGCCGAAAAGCGGGTTATAACAAACGCTGCGGGTGTATCGACGAAGCGTGCGGGCAGCGCATCGGTTTCAGATAAGCGCGGTTGGCAAGCGGTGAAGTTCAGCGCTTGCCGAATTCCGGCGCCTTCCCAATGATCTCGAACACCCGCTGGCGAAACCACTCGTGCGCGCGGTCGTCGTTCTTCGACTGGTGCCAGTAGGCAAGAATCAGAATCGGCTTCAGCTTGAT
>CBAAAD010000255.1:0-5011 GCA_964658785.1 uncultured Methylobacterium sp. | reverse complement strand
AGCGATCATCAGTTCGAAGCGATCAACGGTTGCCGACGCGCAGCGCCTGGCCAAGCTTAACGTTGTTGTCCTTCAGATGGTTCCAGTCGCGCAGCTGCGCCACTTCGACCGAATGCTTTTTGGCGATCGAAAACAGCGTGTCGCCCTTGGCCACGGTGTAGGTCTTGCCGCCCTCGCTGGCGGTGTTCTTGGACGGAGCAGCGCTCTCCTTCTTTGCGCTGCCCTTGGCCGGTGCCGCTTCGCCGGTGGCCTTGGGGGCGTGCTTGTCGGTCTTGGATTTTTTCGCTACCAGCACCGAGCCCTTCACGTGCGCAAGGCTGGTAATCGCCACGGCGGCGACGCTGCCCTTGACGTCGGTGACCTGGCTCTTGTCGCTGCCAGCGGCAGCGGCTTCCTTGCCCTTGCCTGCACCGATGCTGCCGGAAACCGCCGAGGCCACCGCAACGCGAGACGCCTCGCTGGCGGCCGGCGCCGAGCTGGGCACGGTAACTGGCGTGATATGGCTGGCATGGCCCCCGGTTTCAGCCAAAATCGCGCTGCGACGGCTCACGTCGACCGCTGCCAGCGCAGCGCCGTCGCTAAAGGGAACCACGCCGTGGCGGCGCATCGCGGCCTTGGCTGCGTCGGTCGAAAGAAAGTCGATGAACGCAGTGACGTCGGCGGCCTTCGGGTTACGCGGGTTGGTGACCAGGTACAGCGGGGTGAACAGCACATAGCTGCCGTTGCCCACGGTGGATGCGGTCGGCGCGATGCCGTTGATCGGAATCATTTTCAGCTTGGAGTTGGCGGCTGCATCCGCCATCGTGGCCACGCCCAGGCCGTTCGGGTTGAGGCCTACGCCTTCTTCGAGCTTGTGCGTGTTGACGTAAAGGCGCGGCGCGGCCACCGGCTGGTTGCCGCGGCCGAACAGCAGCGTACGCAGGCTGTATTCCACGCCGTCACCGGGGCTGGCCACCGCGTACAGATCGATCGGCGCGCTGCTGCCGCCCACGTCGCTCCAGTTGGTGATCTTGCCGAAGTAGATGTCGTGCAACTGCTTCAGCGTGAGGTTGTGCACCGGGTTGGCCGAGTTTGTCACCATCACCAGCGCATCCCATGCAACCGGCGTAAAGGTCAGGTCGGTGTTTTGCGAGCTGCCGTCGCTGGGGCGTGCGCTGCCGGCCAGATCGGCCGTGCCGGACGCTACCGCATCGATACCCGACGCCGTATTGAACGGCTGCAGTTCGATCGAGCCGTGGCCGGCTTTTTCCCATGCCTGCGCCACTTCGTCGACGACGCCCTGCGCGGTGGCCACGTCGCCGCGCCAGATCAGGCTTGGGCCCTTCGCGGCAGCGGCTTTGGCATGCGATTTCGTATGCGTGGTCTTGGCGGCAAATGCGGAAGTGGTGAGGCAGGCCCCAATCAGGGTGACCGACAGCAGGCGGGCAAGACGAAATGACATGTGGTGGAAAACCCCGATTAAGTGAGTGGCGCTGAATTAAGTGGTGAATGCGTAAGTGGCGAAAGCTGAGTGGCGAGAGTATGGCGCCTTGCCGCCGCGTATAGGTGTAGAGGTGACAGGGTATTTCATCGGCCTGAACGCAAAACATCAAGCGCTTTCATGAGTTTATGTTCAGACAATGCGGCGATCGCGGGTTCTTCGGCCGTCGGGCAGCCGTCCGTGGCCGCCTCACGCCGGCAAATTGTCGAATCAGTTGATCACCACGTAGCGGTTGCTGCCGTCGGCGTGCGCCACGATCAGCACCAGCTGGCGCAGGCGTACCTTGGCCAGACCGCGCAGCACGCTCACGCTGGGAATGCGCTGACTGCCGATGCCTACCACGATGTCGTCGGTGGTCAGTCCGGCGCGCGCCGCACGGCTGCCCGGCTGCACCGAACTGACCGCCGCGCCGAACATGCCCTGCTCGCGCTGGCTGTCGGAGAGGTCGCTGAAGCTGACGCCGGCCAGCCGCGCGTCGAGCTGGCCGCCGTCGACGGTGCCCAGTTTCTCGGCGCGCAGCGTAGCCGTGACGACGCTGCTCTGGCCGTCGCGCACCACGCCGAGCCGCACGCTGCTGCCCAGCGGCAGCAGGCCTTCGGTGTTGCGCAGATCCTCCACGCTGCGCAGCGGCTTGCCGTCCAGCGTGGTCAGCACGTCGCCCGGCTGCAGGCCGGCCTGCTCGGCGGCCGAGCCCGAACTGACGCCGGTCACCACCACGCCGCTGGTGTCCTTCAGCGAGAGCAGCTTGGCGATGCGCGGCGTGATCGCCTGCGTCTGCAGTCCCAGGTTGCCGCGCTCCACCTTGCCGTGTGCCAGCAGCTGCTGCATCACTTCACTGGTGATCGCCGTGGGCACCGCAAAGCCGATGCCGACGTTGCCGCCCGATGGCGAAAAAATCATCGTGTTGATGCCGACCAGTTCGCCGCGCAGATTGACCAGTGCGCCGCCGGAATTGCCCGGGTTGATCGAGGCATCGGTCTGGATGAAATTCTGAAAACCCGTGCCGCCCGAACTGCTGCTGCCCAGGCCCGAGCGGCCCAGCGCCGACACGATGCCCGACGTCACCGTCTGCCCGAGCCCGAACGGGTTGCCCACCGCCACCACATAGTCGCCCACGCGCAGCTGATTGGAATCAGCCAGCGGCAGCGCCTGCAGATGGTCGGCCGGAATCTGCACCACCGCCACGTCGGTATCCGGATCGGTGCCCACGCGCCTGCCCTTGAACGTGCGACCGTCCTGCAGCGTCACGCTGATGTCGTCAGCGCCGCCGACCACGTGGTTGTTGGTCAGCACATAGCCCTTGGCCGCATCCACGATCACGCCCGAGCCCAGGCTCTGTTCCACGCGCTCGTTCGAGCCGCCAGGCAGGCCGAATAGCTGCTGCACGACCGGATCGTTGAAATACGGGTTTTGCACCTGCACGCGCTTCTTGCTGGAAATGTTCACCACGGCCGGCGTCACCCGCTGCAGCATCGGCGCCAGTGACGGCATCGCCTGACCGTCTATCGCCGGCGGCATCGCCGCGCGCGTCGCGGCAGGCACGCTTAGCAGCGTCGCGACGGACAAAGTCGCGGTCAGTAAAAAACAAAAACGGGAAGGGCGCAGCGACATGGTTCCTCCTCAAGAAAAGATTCAGGACAGCAATACAAACGGGCGACGACGTGAAACACGGTGCACAGTGCAGCGCAGCTTCGACCTGCGGCGGCGGCGCCGGTTCCTGCGACAGCGCCGTTTGTGCAATTGCGTGCACAAACACTTTACATCGACCGGCGTCAGGGGTAACGTCACTCGGCGATGGCGACCACAACATCTTGTGTCGCGCCTCCAAGGTTAAAACAAGTTGTGGTGTCGAACGTCAAACGGTTTGGGGGAGTCGTTGTCGTGGAATGCAAGCGTCGGGTGGGTTGCAGGGCAATCTTTCCGACGCTTTCGCCGTTGTAGAACAGCAGCAACACGCTGTGGCTGGCGCCCGGAATTTCGCCGCCGCAGCACGACCAAATCATTCGAATAAAGTCACCGCGCCGCCAAGGCCATGACCGGAGTAAGCAAGCCGATGAGCACAGTGCGTGCCCCAGCCACAAACCCATCCATCGCCCGCGATGCGGTGGACATTCCGTTGCAGCCCGCCTCGCTGGACATCTGGGATAAAAAGTATCGCCTCAAGTCCAAGTCGGGCGAAGCGGTTGATGGCAACATCGACGAAACCTACCAGCGCGTTGCCCGTGCCCTGTCCGATGTGGAAGTCAGCGACGAGCTGCGCGGCTTCTGGCACGAAAAATTTCTGTGGGCCTTGCGCCGCGGTGCGATTCCCGCCGGCCGCATCACGTCCAACGCCGGCGCGCTCGCGCACAAGCCGGCCACCAGCACGATCAACTGCACCGTCTCCGGCACCATCCGCGATTCGATGGACGACATCCTGGAGAAGGTCCACGAAGCCGGCCTCACGCTGAAAGCCGGCTGCGGCATCGGCTATGAATTCTCCACGCTGCGCCCGCGTGGCGCGTACGTCTCCGGCGCCGGTGCATACACCAGCGGCCCGCTGTCGTTCATGGATATCTACGACAAGATGTGCTTCACCGTGTCCTCCGCCGGCGGCCGTCGCGGCGCGCAGATGGGCACCTTCGACATCAGCCATCCGGACGCCAAGGAATTCATCCGCGCCAAGCGCGAGGACGGTCGCCTGCGCCAGTTCAACCTTTCGCTGCTGATCACCGACGGCTTCATGGACGCGGTGGAAAACGACAAGGACTGGCCGCTGGTCTATCCGATCCACGTCAAGGAAAAAGCCGAGATCGATTTCAACGACCCCAGCAAGGTCGTCTGGCGCGAGTGGCCCACGCACGAAAACTACATCGACCGCGAAGACGGCCTGGTCGCCTGCAAGATCTACAGCACCATGCGCGCGCGGCACCTGTGGGACATGATCATGGTGTCCACGTACGATTTTGCCGAGCCGGGTTTCATCCTGATCGACAAGGTCAACGAGATGAACAACAACTGGTGGTGCGAGCATATTCGCGCGACCAACCCGTGTGGCGAACAGCCACTTCCGCCATACGGCTCGTGCCTGCTCGGCTCGATCAACCTCACCACCTTTGTGCGCGATCCGTTCGGCCCCAAGGCGCGCTTCGACTGGGACGAGTACCGCGAGGTGGTGAAGGTGTTCACCCGCATGCTCGACAACGTGGTCGAGATCAACGGCCTGCCGCTGCCGCAGCAGCGCAACGAGATCGAATCCAAGCGCCGCCACGGCATGGGTTTCCTGGGCCTGGGTTCCACCATCACCATGCTCAAGCATCGCTACGGCACCGCCGAAGCCGTGGCGTTCACCGAAGACGTGTCGCGCGAAATGGCCATCGCCGGCTGGGAAGTGGCGCTCGAGCTGGCCAAGGAAAAAGGCCCGGCGCCGATCCTGGCCAAGGACTTCACCGTCACCGGCGACATGCTGCGCAAGCGCCCGGAGATGGCCACCGACGGCTACAAGGTCGGCGACACCATCCCCGGCCGCGTGCTGCACGCCAAGTACAGCCG
>CBAAAD010000254.1:0-5038 GCA_964658785.1 uncultured Methylobacterium sp. | reverse complement strand
ATCGGCCTCAACAACAGCGGCATCAACAACACGTACAACAACACCGGCACCATCGGCGAGCAGGATGGCGATATCCAGATCTCGCTCAACGAAGGCCATCACCCGACGGCCGACTACGTGCGGGAAATGCGCGAAAAACTGCCGCACGAATTTCCGGGCGTAACGTTCTCGTTTCCGCCGGCCGATATCGTTAGCCAGATCCTGAACTTTGGCTCGCCTGCCCCGATCGCCCTGCAGATTCGCGGCCAAAAGCTGTCAGCCAATTTCAAGTACGCCGACACGCTGCTGCGCGAGATCAAGCGCATCCCCGGCATTGCCGATGCGCGCATCCAGGAGTCGCAGGCCAGCCCGGGTTTCAAGATCAACATGGATCGCACGCAGGCGCAGCTGCTGGGCATCACCGCGCGCGACGTCACGAACAGCCTGGTGGTCAACCTGGCCGGCTCCAGTCAGGTGGCGCCCACGTTCTGGCTCAATCCGCAGAACGACATCTCCTATCCGATCGTGCTGCAGACACCCCAGTATTCGCTCGATTCGCTGGCCGCGCTGCGTAATTTGTCCATCACTGGCGCCAACGGCAACTCGCAGGTACTCGGCGGCCTGGCCACGGTCAGCCGGCAGGCGACCAACGCGGTGGTCGATCAGTACAACATCCAGCCGGTGGTGCAGATTTTTGCCACCACGCAGGATCGCGACCTCGGCGGCGTCTCGGCGGACATCCAGAAGGTGATTGCCGCGCACGACAAGGATTTGCCGAAGGGCTCGCACGTCGAGCTGCTCGGGCAGGTCAAGACGATGAACAGCGCGTTTTCCGGCCTGCTGTTCGGCCTGCTCGGTGCGCTGGTGCTGATCTATCTGCTGATCGTGGTGAACTTCCAGTCGTGGAGCGATCCGTTCGTGATCATCACCGCGCTGCCTGCGGCGCTGGCAGGCATCATCTGGATGCTGTTCGTCACGCACACCGCGCTGTCGGTGCCGGCACTCACTGGCGCCATCATGTGCATGGGCGTGGCCACGGCCAACTCGATTCTGGTGGTCAGTTTCTGCCGCGAGCGGCTGCATGCACACGGTAATGCGCTGGATGCGGCACTGGAAGGCGGCTTTGTACGTTTTCGCCCGGTGCTGATGACCGCGCTGGCCATGATCATCGGCATGGCCCCGATGGCGCTCGGCCTTGGCGAAGGCGGCGAGCAGAACGCGCCGCTGGGTCGCGCCGTCATCGGTGGTTTGATTTTCGCCACCACCGCTACCCTGATTTTCGTGCCGGTGGTCTTCAGCATTGTCCACGCGCGCTACGTCCACAAACCTGATCCAGCGTCCGCCTCCGGAGAGCACGCCCATGTCTGACACGAGCCCGTCCGAGTCGAACGCGACTTACCCCAAACCCACCCTGCCCTCGCATCGAGGGGTTCGGCTGGCTGGCGTCATTGCGCTGGTGGTGGTCGTCCTGGTGGTCATCTTCGGTCTCGCCACGCGCCTGTTCGAGGCGCGGCATCTGAAGACCTGGACCAACGAGCAGACCGTGCCGACGGTCAATGTCGCCACGCCCGAGCAAAAGGGCGCCGGGTCACCGCTGCAGCTGCCCGGCCGCATCGAGGCCTACACGCAGGCGCCGATGTATGCGCGCACCGGGGGCTATCTCAAATCGTGGAAGGTCGATATCGGCGGCAAGGTCAAAGCCGGCCAGCTGCTCGCCGAAATCGAAACACCGGATCTGGACCAGCAGCTGCTGCAGGCCAAGGCCGACCTCGCCAGCGCGCAGGCGAACGAATCGCTGGCCGCAACCACCGCCAAACGCTGGCAGGCGATGCTGGCCTCCGACTCGGTGGCCAAGCAGGAGGTAGATGAAAAAACCGGCGACTACACCGCCAAGCGCGCATTGGCCAACGCCGCCAAAGCCAACGTCGACCGCATCGAGGCGACCAAGGGTTATGCCCGTATCGTGGCGCCGTTCGACGGCGTGGTGACGGCGCGCAATACCGACGTCGGTGCGCTGATCAACGAGGGCAGCAGCGGCGGCGGTCAGCCGCTGTTCGTGGTCTCCGATGTCAGCAAGCTGCGTGTTTACGTGCAGGTGCCGCAGGCATTCGTGCCGTCCATCCCGGCCGGTGCCACCGCGCAGCTGACCGTACCGGAATACCCGGGCCGCACGTTTACCGCCAAGGTCGACGCGTCGGCGCAGGCGGTCAGCGCCAGCTCCGGCAGCACGCTGATCCAGCTGTCGGTCGACAACGCGGATGGCAAGCTGATGCCGGGCAGCTTCACCAACGTGCAGTTCAAGCTGGACGCTCATGCTGGCGGCCTGCGCGTGCCGGCCAGTGCGCTGATCTTCAACGCCAGCGGCCTGCACCTGGCGACGGTCGGCAGCGACAACAAAGTCACCTTCAAGACGGTGACGATCCAGCACGACTACGGCAAGACCGTGGAGATCGGTTCGGGCATCAGCGCCAACGATCGCGTCATCGACAGTCCGCCCGATGGGCTGGTCGACGGCGACCAGGTCAAGGTTGCCGAGCCGCAGGCCAAGGACAAGCACGATGCCAAAGCCTGAGATGCCGGGCCAGCGTCTGAATCTGCGTTCGGCGACGCCTTTGCGCGGCCTGCCGCTGGCGATCGTCGTGGCATTGTCCGCCTGCTCGCTGGCGCCGCCGTACAAGACGCCCGCCGTGCCCGTTGCCTCGTCTTATCAGAACGCGCCAGCCGACGCTGGCCTGTGGAAGACAGCGCAGCCGTCCGATCAGCTGCCGCGCGATCACTGGTGGCAGCTGTATCACGACACGCAACTCGATCAGCTGCAGCAGCGTCTGCTCGCCAGCAATGCCGACATCGCCGCAGCGCTGGCGCATTACCGCCAGGCGCAGGCGTTCGATCTGCAGTCCCGCTCGGCGCTGTTTCCGACCGTCAGCACGAATGCCAACGGCCAGCGCGATCGGCAGTCCGATACACGCCCATTGCGCGGCCCACGGACCGGACCGAACGCATCGCCAGCGGACTACAACTCCTTTACCCTCGGCGCCCAGGTCGACTACGAGATCGACCTGTGGGGCCGCGTGCGCAATACCGTGGAGGCATCCAGGGACGAGACGCTGGCGGCCAACGCCGATCTCGCCTCCGCGCAGCTCAGCCTGCAGGCGCAGCTTGCCGACAACTACATTCAGCTGCGCGGGCTCGATCAGCAGATCGCCCTGTTTCAGCAAAGCATCGATGCCTATCAGAAGGCGCTCAAGCTGACCCAGAATCTGCATACCGGCGGCATTGTGTCGGGATTGGACGTGGCGCGCGCGCAGTCGCAGCTGTCCTCGGCCAAGTCGCTGTGGTCGCAGGCGCTGGCGCAGCGTGCGCTGATCCAGGACGCCATTGCCGTGCTGGTTGGCGAATCGGCCAGTACGTTCAGGCTCGCCGCCCAGACCGACGCGATCAATCTGCCAACGGTGCCGACCGGCGTGCCCAGCACGCTGCTGCAGCGCCGGCCGGATATTGCCGCCGCCGAACGCCGCGTGGCCGAGGCCAACGCACGTATCGGCATTGCGCGCGCCGCCTATTTTCCGTCGCTGACGCTGAGCGCACAGGGTGGCTTTCAGAGCGCGCAATATCCCGGCCTGCTTGCCGCGCCCAATCATTTCTGGGCGATCGGGCCGTCGCTGTTCGAGACCGTTTTCGACGGCGGCAAGCGCAAGGCCGGTGTGCGTGCGGCCAGAGCGGCCACCGACGAAGCCGGCGCACGCTATCGGGGCGTAGCGCTCAACGCATTCGCGCAGGTCGAGGACAATCTCGCCCAGATCGATCACATCGGCGTTGCCCGGACCGATCAGAAAGATGCCGCCGATGCGGCCCAGCACTCGGTCGACCTGTCGCTGGAGCGCTACAAGGAGGGTGCCGTCGGTTACCTCGACGTGGTGCAGGCCCAGACCACTGCGCTGGACGCCCAGCGCAGCCTGCTCAGCCTCAATACCAACCAGCTGCGCGCCAGCGTGCAGCTGATCAGGGCCTTGGGCGGCGGCTGGTCGACCGGCGAGCTGTCCGTCGGCAAGCGTTAGGATTTCACGATGCGTTAGGCTCAATGCGCCAGGCGAGCGGATTGGCTTCCATTCGCTCGCCTGGGCCGCTCTTGCGGACAGGCGTGCGAACGGTGGCGGTTCACGTGGCATGCGCTTTGCATTCATCCGGTACACGGAGCTGTTCGTCAATGGACAGTGCCGTCGTCCTTCGGGATCCACCGAGGCTGACCGCCAGCGATTTGTCGGTTGGTCCGCAAACCCAGCAGGTAGCGCCATGAATGTTTATCAGGAACGCCTTCCGTCGATGTCAGAGCAAAAACCGCCTTCAAAAAAATCGGCCAGCCGGGTCGACTGGAGCAAACCTCATCTTGAGGCGCTGCTGAAAAAGACCGAAGGCTGGCAGTTGGATAACCGCGGCAGTTTCCCGAGGCAGGACATCGAGATCCAGCTGGGCTGGCCCGGTGGAATGACCCATGCGAGCGTCGATAGCGCTCGACCAGGCTTGATTGTGTGGGAACACGATCAGGTCATGGTCGTCGAGACCGGGTTTGCGATCGAGCAGGGTGAGCTTGTACGCATCGACAGAATGTCGGCCGAGGGTGTGCAGACCATCTGGGGAACCTTGATTGAAAGTCGCCCCGGCCAGCGCGTCGAGGATGGCGAAAACCATGTCCATCTGCACTGGGTGCATATCCGCTGACCCGCCCCGCCGGCCGGAGCGTTATCGGGTGGATGCATGCCACAACGCGCCGTACAGCCCGCATGATGCGCTTCGTGGCGCGCCGCGAGGCAAGCCGCGCTGGCGCTCCAGGGTCATTCCGGCCCGTGCCGCGCTGCGCCGACCTCAGCGATGCGCGCTGGCCGCTCGCCCCAGCGCGATACCCTTCAACACGTTCAACGCCTGCGACAAGGCATAGTCACCGGTGGCGAGCTTGGCGTCGTCGGCACTGCCGTCGTTGTTGATGTCGCCGCTGTCGTTCTTGTTCTCGTTGGCCAGGTGGTTGGGCAGGTCGGATTCGGAGTTGATCAGCGACGCCGCG